>SCVT01000085.1 GCA_004296815.1 Reyranella sp.
GCTCTTCCGATCTTGCTGGCGCCGATCGACCTGCAGGCGATCAAGGCGGCCGGCGTCACCTTCGCCGTCAGCCTGCTGGAGCGGCTGATCGAGGAGCATGCCAAGGGCGACCTCGCGCGCGCCGAACAGGTGCGCGGCGAACTCAATTCGATCATCGGCGCCGATGTCAGCACCATCAAGCCGGGCTCGGCCGAGGCCGATGCGCTCAAGAAGACGCTGATGGCGCGCGGCGCCTGGTCGCCCTACCTCGAGGTCGGCATCGGCCCCTATGCCGAGGTCTTCACCAAGGCGCCGCCGATGGCCGCCGTCGGCTACGGCGCGGAGATCGGCATCCGCCCGGACTCCGACTGGAACAATCCCGAACCCGAGGTGACGCTGATTGTGAATGCCAAGGGCACGATCGTTGGCGCGACGCTGGGCAACGACGTCAACCTGCGCGACATCGAGGGCCGCAGCGCTCTCCTCCTGGGCATCGCCAAGGACAACAACGCCTCCTGCGCCGTGGGACCGTTCATCCGCCTGTTCGATGCGACGTTCGGCATCGAGGACGTGCGCAAGGCCAAGGTCGAGTTGGAGGTCACCGGCCCCGACCAGTTCCGCCTGCGCGGCCAGAGCGACCTCTCCAAGATCAGCCGCGATCCCACCGAGCTGGTGCGCCAGGCGATGGGCGGCCTGCACCAGTATCCCGACGGCATGGCGCTGATGACCGGCACGCTGTTCGCGCCGACCGAGGCACGCAAACCGGGCGGCACCGGCTTCACGCACATGGTGGGCGATACGGTCTCGATCCGCTCGCCCAAGCTCGGCACGCTCACCAACAAGGTGAACCACTGCGACAAGATCCCGCCCTGGACGTTCGGCACCTCGGCGCTGATGCGCAACCTCGCGGCACGCGGGCTGCTCAGGTGACCGACCTCACCCGCCTGCCCGCCTCCGAGCTGCGCGAGCAGATCGCCGGGAAGAAGGTCTCGCCGATCGAGCTCGTCGACGCGGTGCTGACGCGCGCGGAGAAGCTGCAGCCGGTGCTGAACTGCTTCATCACGCTGGTGCCCGACCAGGCGCGCACGGCGGCGAAGAGGGCTGAGGACGCGGTGATGAAAGGCGAGACGCTGGGCGTGCTGCACGGCATCCCCTTCGCCGCCAAGGACCTGGTGAACACGGCCGGCGTGCGCACCACGTTCGGCTCGCTGCATCACGAGGACAATGTCCCGAAAGAGGATGCGGTCTCGGCGGCGCGCGTGAAAGCGGCGGGCGGCATCCTGTTCGGCAAGACCACGACGCCGGAGTTCGGCCACAAGGCGCTGACGGACGCGCCGCTGTTCGGCCGCACGCGCAACGCCTGGAGCGCCGAGCGCACCTCGGCCGGATCGAGCGGCGGCGCCGCAGTCGCGGTCGCGGCCGGCATCGGGCCGATCGGCATCGCGACCGACGGCGGCGGCTCGACGCGCATTCCCGCCGCGGCCAACGGCGTGGTCGGCATCAAGCAGAGCAACGGCGTGATCCCGCACAGCCAGGTCGCCGACGCCTTCGGCAACTACACCTACG
>SCVT01000086.1 GCA_004296815.1 Reyranella sp.
CGATCTGGCAGACGCTCTACAAGAGCAACTTCTGGCTGGGCCGCATGGGCGTCACCGTGTTCGCACAGAGCGCGGTCGACATGGCGCTGTGGGACATCGTGGGCAAGCGCGCCAGCCTGCCGCTGTTCCGCCTGTGGGGCGCCGCCCGTACCGAGATCCCGGCCTACGGCTCGGGCGTGTTCAGGGGCCTCGGCCGTGACGGCATGATCAAGCGTGCGAAGGAGTTCACCGCGCAGGGCCTCAAGGCGATCAAGATGCAGGTCGCGCACATCCGCCCGTGGCGCGAGGACGTCGAGAACGTGAAGGCGATGCGCGAGGCGATGGGTGGCGGCGTCGAGATCATGATCGACGTCAACATGGGCTGGGACGCCGACACCGCGATCCAGGCCGGCCATCGCATCGACGAGTTCGATCCCTACTGGCTCGAGGAGCCGGTGATCGCAGAGGACTTCACGGGCTACCGCCGCATCGCGGCGGCGCTCAAGACGCGTATCGTCGGCGGGGAGAGTCATTTCACGCGCAACGACCTGCGCCCGTTCTTCGAGGCGCCGCATCCGGTGCCGATACTGCAGCCCGACCCGATGCGCGGCGGCTACACCGAGCTGCGCAAGATCGCGGCGGCGGCCGAGCCGTGGGGCATCCGCATCGCGCCCCATCTCTTCCACGAGACGATGGTCCATCTGCTGGCGTCGATCCCCAACGCCAGCTGGCTCGAATACATGGACTGGAACGACGATCTCTGGATCGAGCCGATCCTGCCCTCCAAGGACGGCATGATGAGCCCGCCCGAGCGTCCGGGCCACGGGCTCGCCTTCCGGCCCGAGATCCTGAAGGATCACAAGGTCGGCGGTCAGCGCATCAAAGGTTGAGGGTCAGCTCCGCGGACGGCGACAGGGAAAGGCTTCGGCCATCGCCTGCAGGTAGAGATCGGCGGTGCGCTCGCCGAGCTTGGCCGGATTGCGCTTCAGGTACTCGATGAAGATCGCCACCGTGTCGTGCGGCTCGCCCTCGAAGCAGATCTGCACGCGCGCCTTCTCAGCGAGAGAACGCACGGCCTCGTGCATGCCGAGCACGAAGGTCATGCAGGTGGTCATCTGGCTGGTCGCGCCACCGCGCGACACGCAACGATCGTGATAGCCCCGGCCGAGCTCGAGCGGATTCATCGTCTGGGCATACGCCGCCGGCGCCGCCAGCAAAGCAGCTGCCACGATTCCCCACGCCCATCCCCTCATGTGGCCACAGTACCTTCAGCGTTTCGTGTCGTCGACACGCCGCAGTGTCGCCACCGCGAAGCGCTCGGCCGAGGGCGGATCGAACTCCATGAAGAGCGCGGGCTCCAGCACCTCGACCTCGATCACGATAAACACGCCGTCGCGCACGACGCCGTCGACGCGGGCGTAGAGCGGCAGCTCCGGCAGGACCGCGAGGCAGGCCGCGCCCTGGTCGGTCACCGCCGGCGGCGGCACCTCGGCGGTGCGGGTCGGCCCGTAGCGCGAGTTCGAGCGGAACTCGCCGGGCGGCGGACGCTTGCGGATGGCATGGCTGAAGACGCCGTCGAAATAGACCAGCGACAGCTCGCCTTCCGCGATCTCGGGCAGGAACTCCTGCACGACGACGCCCGCGGTGCGGGCCTCCTCACCGAGGCCCGCGACCTGGGAGGCGAGCGTCGCGCGCTGCAGCAGCTCGACGGAATAGCCGGAGGCGCCGGTCGCCGGCTTCACGACGGCGCGGCTCCAGCCGGTCGCGTCGAAGATGCGTTCGATGGCGGACACATCGCACGGCACGACATGGCTCTGGGGAACGCGGATGCCGGCCGCGGACAGCTTGTTCACGTAATCCTTACGCAGGTTCCAGCGAACCAGATCGATGGAATTGAAGAGCCGCGTCGCGGCGGCGATCGCTTCGGTCCAGGCGCGGAATGCCTCGGGCGTGCGGTAGTAGCCCCAGGTGGCGCGCAGCACGACGGCGTCGGCGCCCGCGAAGGCCGCCGCCGGCCCGTCCCACGGCGCGCCCGCCACGATGCAGCCGCGACGCTGCAGCGCCTCGGCGTAGAGGCGATCGGAGACGGTGAGATCGGGGTCGCTCAGCGACGTTGCCAGTACGATGCGATGGCTCATCGACTCACTTGCAGACTGTCCTGAGCGCTTGCCACTCGGCGGCGGAGAATGCCGGCCGACCGGCGGTCGATCGCTTGGTGGCGGCGATGCGCTCGGCCGTCGGCGGGTGGCTCGACCAGATGCCGGCAGCGGCGGCGGCATCCTTCGGTTCCTTCGCGAGCATCTGCTCGAAGAAGCTCGACACGCCGTCGGCGCGCAGCCCGCGCTGCTCGAGCAGGCGCACGCCGGTCTCATCGGCCTCGCGCTCGAAGGCGCGGCCGTTGCGCAGGGCCAGCAGGACGCCGCCGCCGGACCCCAGCGTGTTGAGGATATCGGAGTAGCCGCCGCTCAGGATCTTCAGCAGCAGATCCATGCCGTAGGCCTTCACGAGACCCTTGGTCGGATGCTGGTGGACGACGTGACCGATCTCGTGCGCCAGCACACCCGCCACCTGCGAGCTGTCCTTCGCCTGGTCGATCAGGTCGGAATAGAAGACCAGGATGGAGCCCGGCAGGGTGAAGGCGTTGACCGGCCCACCCTCGACGATGTGCACCGTGATCTCGTGCTTGTAGCCCGCCTCCTTCGCGAGATCGTTGGCGAGGCGGTTGATCGCGGCGAGGCCCGCCTTGCCCTCGCACATTTCCTTGTCGGCCAGCAGCTCGTCGAGCACCGATTCGCCCAGCTTCGCCTGCAGGCTGTAGGGGATCAGCGGCGCAGCGTGCTCCGTGCCGTACTCGACCGCGCCCCAGAACATGCCGACCAGTGCGACCAGTGCCACCGAGAAGCCCGCGAGGCGCGGAGCGACCGGCTCTGGCGGCAGCGACAGGGGCGCCAATGCCGGCACCAGCGAGGCGAGCTGCGCACGCGCGGCCGGATCCTCGATGACGAGCCGGGCCTCGCCGCCGCGCAGCACCACCGGCGGCGCGGCCTCGTGGCGCGAATCGCCCAGGACCGTGATGTCGGCCACCGGCCAGCGCGCCACGATGGCGGAGTCGGCGGGCCGGTAGATCACCAGCTCGTGGGTGGTGACGCGCAGCGCCACCTCTTCGACGGCGGCGCTCTCGCCGTTGTAGTAGCGGGCGACCATCCTAGACCCCGCTCACGTCGAACATGTCGAGCAGGCCCTCGCCGTAGCCCGGCCCGCGATCGGCGGGCTGGCGCACCGCCGCGCCGTCGGGCGCCCCGTAGATCCAGAGCTGGCCGGCGATCAGCTTCATCGTGCGGTGCATGACCCACGGCCAGCCGATGCCCAGCGTCATGAGCACGATCAGGTAGTTCAGCACCAGGAAGCCCCACATCTGGCGCGTCGTGATGGCGGTGGCGAACAGCACGTTGCCGGCGCGGCTGCGGCTCACGAGGTATCGGACCAGGTAGGCCTGCCACCAGCAGCGCAGCGGCAGGATCAGGAGGCCGAACAGGATGTAGGCAGCGAAGGCGACGATGAGGATCAGCAGGATCGTCCGCGCGGTGGGCTTGGCGAGGTTCTCGAGGACCTCGCTGAAGGAAACGCCCATGCCTTCGAGCGTGCCGCCCACCGCCATGGCGACGGCCACAGCCGCGGCCACCCAGGCGATGATGTTCAGGAAGTAGTAGCCGAGGAAGCGGCCGTAGATGTCGCTGGCACTGCCGGCGAAGGCGAACGGCAGGGTACCGACCCGCGCGTTGCCGATGCGCGGACGTGCGAGATTCACCGAGACGACCGGCGTCAGCAGGTAGCCGGTGACCGCGTTGGCGAAGCCCAGAAAGGTGGCGATCACACCGTAGTGCCAAGCCGATCCCGCCATGCCGCAGCGAATGCCGCGCCAGCGCGTGCGCGAGAGCTTGTAGCGCAGGCCGGCATAGTGGCCGACATAGGCGAGCGGGAAGCCGATCAGCGCCACCGACAGCGAGAAGATGTCGAACAGGCCGAAGGTCGCGAACGGCTTCTCGTGGAAGACGTAGAGCCATACCAGGTACATCAGGCCGGCCCAGGCGGCGATCAGCAGCAGCGCGAACAGGAAGCCGATCAGCAGCTCGCGGCCCCGGCCGCGATACTCGAAGCGGTCGCCGAGGACGGAGACGTGGTTCCAGACGTAGCGGCGGATGCGCGTGCGCCCCCAGAAGCGCGACCAGCCGAGCGTCAGCAGCATCAGGACGAGGTGACGCAGATAGATCGCGTAGAGCTCGCCGAGCTTGCCATCGTAAATCGGCCGGCTGGGCGTCAGGGCCGGCGCCGACCACGGCCCACCGGGCGCCACCGACTGGGGCGACGCCGGCTCGGCCCGCGCCGCCTGGGTCCAGGGAGAAGAAGGGTCGCTCAACAGGCCCCCAATGCCTTTGGCCGCACTGCGGAAATTTCTATGCTGCGACGCAACATGGATTGGTGTACGCAGTTTACGTCAACGGAGCCGCGAACCGCCACCCATGACCGCACCGAACGGCAAAGACCCCAAAAAGGATCGGCCCTGGCTGATCCGCACCTACGCCGGCCACTCGACGGCGGAGAAATCCAACGAGCTTTACCGCACCAACCTGGCGCGCGGGCAAACGGGCCTGAGCGTCGCCTTCGATCTGCCGACCCAGACCGGCTACGACAGCGACCATCCGCTGGCCAAGGGCGAGGTCGGCAAGGTCGGCGTGCCGATCTCCCATCTCGGCGACATGCGCACCCTGTTCGACGGCATTCCGCTCGACCGCATGAACACGTCGATGACGATCAACGCGCCGGCGGCGTGGCTGCTCTCTCTTTATATCGCGACCGCGGAGGCCCAGGGCGTCGAGCGCGCCAAGCTGCAGGGCACGACGCAGAACGACATCATCAAGGAATATCTCAGCCGCGGGACCTATATCTTCCCACCCGAGCCGTCGCTCCGACTGACGGCCGACACGATCGGCTTCACCTATCGCGAGGTTCCCAAGTGGAACCCGATGAACGTCTGCAGCTATCACCTGCAGGAAGCGGGTGCCACGCCGGTGCAGGAGCTGGCGTTCGCGCTCGCCAACGCCATCGCCGTGCTCGACGCCGTGAAGGCGCGCGGCCAGGTGCCCGAGCCCGACTTCCCGCAGGTCGTGGGCCGCATCTCCTTCTTCGTGAATGCCGGCATCCGCTTCATCACCGAGATGTGCAAGATGCGGGCCTTCGCCGAGCTGTGGGAAGACATCACCCTCAACCGCTACGGCGTGCAGGATCCCAAGCAGCGCCTGTTCCGCTACGGCGTTCAGGTGAACTCTCTCGGCCTCACCGAGCAGCAGCCCGAGAACAACGTCTATCGCATCCTGCTCGAGATGCTGGCCGTGGTGATGAGCAAGAACGCGCGCGCGCGTTCGGTGCAACTCCCGGCCTGGAACGAGGCCTTGGGCCTGCCGCGCCCGTGGGACCAGCAATGGTCGCTGCGGCTGCAGCAGATCGTGGCCTTCGAGACCGACCTGCTTGAATACGCCGACATCTTCGACGGCAGCACCGAGATCGCGGCCAAGGTGGCGGCGCTCAAGGAAGAGGCGCTGGCCGAGATGGGCCGCATCGCCGACATGGGCGGCGCGGTGGCGGCGATCGACGCAGCCTACATGAAGCAGCGCCTGGTCGAATCCAATCTCAAGCGGCTCGCCGCCATCGAGGCGGGCGAGCAGACCGTGGTCGGCGTCAACGCCTACACCGAAGGCGCGCCCTCGCCGCTCTCCGCCGGCGACGGCGCCATCATGACGGTCGAGGATTCGGTGGAGCGCGAGCAGGTCGAGCGGTTGAACGCCTGGCGCGCCGAGCGCGACGGTGCGGCCGTGAAGAAGGCGCTGGCCGAGCTGACGGCTGCGGCCAAGGAAGACCGCAACATCATGCCGTCCTCGATCGCCTGCGCGCAGGCCGGCATCACGACCGGCGAGTGGACGGAGACGCTGCGCTCGGTGTTCGGCGAGTACCGCGCGCCGACCGGTGTCGCCCGCGCCGCGGGCGTGACCGACGGCCGGCTGGAAGCGGCGCGCCGCGAGGTCGACACGGTGTCTCGCCGCCTCGGCCGGCGCATCAAGATCCTGGTCGGCAAGCCCGGCCTCGACGGACATTCCAACGGCGCCGAGCAGATCGCCGTGCGCGCCCGCGATTGCGGCATGGAAGTCGTCTACGAGGGCATCCGGCTCACGCCCGAGCGCATCGTCAATGCCGCCCTCGAGGAGAGCGTGCATGTCGTGGGCCTCTCGATCCTGTCCGGCGGCCACGTCTCTCTGGTCGCCGACGTCATGAAGGGCATGCGTGCGGCCGGCATCGGCGACGTGCCGGTCGTGGTGGGCGGCATCATCCCGCCGGCCGACGCCGAAACGCTGGTCGCCGCGGGCGTGGCGCGCGTCTATACGCCCAAGGACTTCGACCTCACCCAGATCATGCGCGACGTCGTGACCGTCGTGGATGGTGCCTGGAAGGAAGCGGCCTAAGGGCGTCTCAGCGTCGCCGTCGCGTGCAGCATCGGATCGACGACGGCGTGGCTGAACAGCCAGGCCTCGGCATGCAGCGACTGGCCGTCGCGGCGAATCACGCGAGCGAGCGCGATCACGTCGGCCGCCTGAGCGGGCTTCAGCACCGTGACGTTGAGATGCGTGAGCACGGCCTCGAGGCCTGACGCGGCGCGCAGCGACGTATCGACGATCGACAGAAGCGCCGCGGTCGACCACCGCCCGTCGGGGCCGGGCGAGAAGCGCAGCCGCACGTCGTCCTGGCACTCCTCGACGAACAGTCCGTGCAGATCGGCGGGCGGCAACGTCTTCTCGAGAAGCTTCTGAAGTTCGTCTTCGGTCATCGGCGGCACTCTATGCTATCTCCCGGACCTATGTCCTTCCTCGACCATATCCGCCGCTGCAACAACGCCGACCTCGCGGGCTTCGAACCGTGGTTCGTCGGGCCGCACCGCGCGGGCTTCCTGCATCGCGACTTCGCCGCCGATGTCGTGAAGGGCTCCGGCCTGTTCGCGCGCCGCGACGGCGCCTGGCATCTCGATCCCGGCCTCGACACGCCGACGAAGCGCACGGCCGCGATGCGCGCCTTCCTGCTGGAGTTGCGCGAGCGCGGCCACTTCAAGGGGCTGTGGCGCGAGGAGCAGTACGACGTGGCGCCACACGAAGGCGCACCGATCCTGATGGCCATGGAGCGTTCGGCGGTGCCGTGGTTCGGCGTGCGCGCCGGCGGCCCGCACATGACGGGCTTCGTGCGTCGCGACGACGGCATGCATATCTGGGTGCCGCGCCGCTCCTACGAGAAGCCGACCTTCCCCGGCCAGCTCGATAACACCGTGGCCGGCGGCCAGCCCGCAGGGCTCGGCCTGCACGAGAACCTCGTGAAGGAATGCGGCGAGGAAGCCTCGATCCCACCGGAGCTCGCACAGCAGGCGAAGGCCGTCTCCGTCGTGGCGTACTGGAACCAATCGGGCATGCAGCTCAAGCCCGACATCATGACGTGCTTCGATCTCGAGATGCCGCAGGGGTTCACACCGCGTGCGAACGACGGCGAGGTGCACTCGTTCGAGCTGTGGCCCGCGCAGCGCGTGTTCGAGACGGTGCGCGACACGACGGAGTTCAAGTACAACTGCAATCTGGTGCTGATCGATTTCTTCGTGCGCCACGGACTGCTGTCGGCCGACGATCCGGATTTCGTCCCCATCGTCTGCGGCCTCAGGATGATGTACACTCCGACCAACGGACCAGGCTGAGCGACGGCACGTCGCTTCGAATGCGTAGCCGGCTCGGTCGACACAGCGAAAGGTGGCGGCCCTCATGCCACGTCGTTTGCTGATGGCAGCGTGTGTCGTCGCTGCCTTCTCCTGGCTTCCTGCGATGGCGCAGGACCATTCCGGCCATCATGGCCAGGGCCATGCCGAGAACCACGACTGGTACGAGAAGCTGAAACAGCCGGGCAGCAATGCCTCGTGCTGCAACGCGCAGAAGAAGCGACCCGACGGCGTGCTCGAAGGCGACTGCCGCCCGACGCGCGCCTACCAGAAGGACGATGGCATGTGGTACGCGCTGCTCAACGGCCGCTGGGTGCCGGTGCCGCCGCGCGTCGTGCTGAAGGATCTCTCGCCCGACGGCAACAGCCACATCTGCGCGGGTCCGAGCGGCGTGATCTTCTGCTTCCTCGGCGGATCACCGAAGAGCTGATCGTTCTCCCTTGTCTTTGCCCAACGTCGCACGGCATGCGAAGCTCCGCCGGCGACGAAAAGGGGACGGATTTTGCTGCGCGATGGGCAAGGTTTGGAGTTGAGCAACGCCGATGCGGGCGCAGTCGCGGCGCTCGACTTCGTCCGCCAGGAATGGCTGGCCTTCGGCAACCGCTTCGGCGAGTTCGTCGCCGCCGCCGACAAGGAAGAGAAGTGCCTGCTGCTGCCGCTCGTGGCGGCGAGCCTCAACCTCTCCATGTATTCGCCCGAGGGACATGCTGCGGCGACACGCTATGCGGCGCGGGCAAGGACGATGTCGGCCGGCGCCAATCCACGCGAGCAGGCCTGGCTCGCCGCCATCGACGCCTGGATCGCGGGCGATAGCGAGCAGAGCGCACGTCACTTCGAAAAGGTCGTCGCGGAATGGCCGCGCGACCTGCTGGCGGTCAAGCTCGCCCAGCTCCTCGCCTTCTCGCGCGGCGACTCCGAGACGCTCCTGAAGGTCGGCGCGCAGGCGGCGACGGCCAACGAGGACAACCGCTTCGTCCGCGCCATGCACGCTTTCGGTCTGGAGGAATGCAATCGCCTCGACGAGGCCGAGACGCTCGCCCGCGCGGCCGTGGCCGTCGACCGTTGCGATCCCTGGGCACATCACACGATCGCCCACTGCCTCGAGGCGCGCGGCCGGATGCTGGAGGGCGTGGCGTTCCTGCGGTCGATGTCCGACACGTGGGAGGGCTGTAACTCCTTCATGTACACCCACAACTGGTGGCACCTTGCGCTGTTCCTGATCGACCTCGATCGCACCGACGAGGCACTGCAACTCCACGACCGCAGGGTCTGGGGCGTATGGAAGGAATTCTGCGAGGACCAGGCCAACGCGGTCTCGCTGCTGACGCGGCTGGAGCTGCGCGGCGTCGACGTGGGCAGCCGCTGGGCCGACCTCGCGACCTATCTCAAGCCACGACTGCACGAGCACTTCTCCGCTTTCCATGACCTGCACTATCTCTACGGCCTGGCGCGCGCCGGCGAGCAGAGCGCTGTCACCGAGATGCTGGCGAGCCTCGAGGATCGCGCCGAGAGGGCCAAGCCGTTCGAGCGCGAGACCTGGGCCGATTGCACCGTGCCGCTGGCGCATGGGCTCGCGGCCCACGCCAAGGGCGATCACGCCGACGCCGCCCGGCTGATCGGCCAGGCGATGCCGCATCTCAGGACCATCGGCGGCTCGATCGCGCAACGCGCGCTATTCAGCGCCATCCATCTCGATGCGCTCGCGCGCTCGGGCTGGAACGACAAGGCGCTGGCGATCCTGCAGGCCGACGAGCGCGAACGGCCAACCGTGGCCGCCACGAAGCGTGCGTTGGCAGAGGTCTACAGGAAGCTCGGCCGGACCGAGCAGGCGCTGGCGGCCGAATACCAGGCCGAGCAGCTCGCACGCCAGTATCGCGCCGCCGGGGAGAAAGCCGCATGACGACCGACCTCACGCAAGCCACGGCCGCCCAGCTCGGCAAGCTCTACGGCAAGGGCAAGGCTTCCCCCGTCGAGACGATGAAGGCGGTGCTGGCGCGCACCGATGCACTCACCTCCACCGTCAATGCCTTCTGCACCGTCGAGACAGAGGCCGCGATCGCTGCCGCGCGCGCCAGCGAGAAGCGCTGGAAGAAGGGCGAGCCGCTGTCGCCGCTCGACGGCGTGCCGGTCTCGATCAAGGAGCTCGTGCGCGTGAAGGGCTGGCCGGCCTCGATGGGCAGCAAGCTCACCGACAAGAGCCCGGCCGATGCCGACGCGCCCGCGGTGGCGCGGCTGCGCGAAGCGGGCGCCATCGTGTTCGCCCAGAGCACCAGCTCGGAGTACGGCCACAAGGGCGTCACGGACAGCCCGCTGCACGGCATTACGCGCAACCCGTGGAACACCGACCGCACGCCGGGCGGCTCCTCGGGCGGCGCCGGCGCGGCAGTGGCGGCGGGCCTCGGCCCGATCGCCATCGGCACCGACGGCGGCGGCTCGGTGCGCATCCCCGCGAGCTTCAACGGGCTCGCCGGCCTCAAGGCCACGTTCGGCAGGGTGCCGGCCTGGCCGCCCTCCCTCACCGGCGATCTCGGCAACACCGGGCCGATGGCACGCACCGTGCTCGACTGCGCGCTGATGATGAACGTGATCGCCCGGCGCGACGCCCGCGACGCCGCCTGCCTGCCGGCCGACGACACCGACTACACGAAGAAGCTCGGCAAGCTGCCGAAGAAGCTCAAGGTGGGCTTCGCGTTGCGCTTCGGCGACCATCCGCTCGACATCGAGGTGGCGGCACTGGTCACCAGGGCAGCCAAGCAGTTCGAGGCGCTGGGTTGCATCGTCGAGGAGGTCGAGGCGCCGTTCTCGTTCGGCGACGCGAGCCGCTGCTTCGTGATCCACTGGCTCTCGGCACTGCAGCGCCTGCTGGAGATCTTCCCCGAGGAGCGGCACCACGAGTTCGACCCCAACCTGCTGGCCGGCGCCAAGGCGGGCCAGCGCTACACGCTGCAGGACCTGGTGAACGCACAGGTCACGCGGCGCGAGCTCTCGATCGCCTGGAACCTCTTCTTCGAGAAGTACGACCTGCTGCTGACGCCGACCGTGGCCGTGCAGCCCTTCGAGGCGGGCAAGAATCTGCCGATCGGTCCGGACGGCAAGGGCAACGTCATGTGGTCGCCCTACACGCCACAGTTCAACCTGACGCGCCATCCGGCAGGCTCGGTGCCGTGCGGCCTCAGCCGCGAGGGCCTGCCGATCGGCCTGCAGCTTGTGTCGGGCCACTACAAGGACGCGCTGGTGCTGCGCGCCGCCGCGGCCTATGCCGACGCCCATCCGCTGAAATTCCCTGTCCTCCCGGAGAAGAAGTAGATGACTGCCGACCTTGCGATGATGCCGGCCCATGAGCTGGTGAAGCTGTTCAAGTCCCGCAAGGCATCGCCGGTCGAGGCCACCAAGTCGGCGCTGGCGCGCATCGAGGCCTTCAACCCGCAGCTCAACGCCTTCCAGCATCTCGATCCCGACTCCGCGCTGCGCCAGGCACGCGCCTCGGAGAAGCGCTGGAAGAAGGGCGGCAAGCGTCTCAGCGACATCGACGGCGTGCCGATCACCATCAAGGACATGGTGCTGACCAAGGGCATGCCGACCCGCATGGGCAGCCTCGCGACCGATCCCGACGGGCCGTGGAACGTCGACGCGCCGGCGGCGCAGCGGTTGCGCGAGGCGGGCACGGTGCTGCTCGGCAAGACGACCTCGCCGGAATACGGCTGGAAGGGCGTGACCGATTCCGCGCTCTACGGCGCCACGCACAATCCCTGGAAGATCGGCCGCACACCGGGCGGCTCCTCTGGCGGCGGCACGGCGGCCGAGGCGGTCGGCATGGGCAACCTCGCCGTCGGCACCGACGGCGCGGGCTCGGTGCGCATCCCCTGCTCCTTCTCCGGCCTGTTCGGCCTCAAGGCCACGCAGGCGCGCGTGCCGCTGTGGCCGCCCTCGGCGCAGGGCACGCTCTCGCATGTCGGCCCGATGACGCGCACGGTGCGCGACGCCGCCATGATGATGAACGTCATGGCGCGCCCCGATCCGCGCGACCCCTACGGTCGCCCCGACGATGCCGAGGACTATCTCAAGGGCTTCGAAAAGGGCGTGAAGGGACTCCGCATCGCCTACTCGCCCAACCTGGGGTTCGTCGAGAAGGAGAAGATCGATCGCGACGTCGCCGTCGCCGTCGAGAACGCGGTCAAGGTGTTCAAGACGCTGGGCGCCAAGATCGTCGAGGACTCGCCCGACTTCATGGGCCTCGACCCGCGCAAGATCCTGAACGCGCACTGGCAGTCGAACGTCGCGATCCTGGTGAAGGGCTTCAGCGAGGAGAAGCGCGCGCTGATGGATCCCGGCCTCGTGAAGGCCGCCGCGCACGGCGCCAATCTCGGCCAGGAGGCGGTGGTGACCGCCATCCACCAGCGCCAGACCGTGTCGGCGATCATGAACGCCTTCATGGCCAAGTACGACCTGCTGCTGACGCCAACGATGCCGATGACCGCCTTTGCGGTGAACGAGAATGCGGCGTGGGGCGGCGACGGCGTCGACATCGGCTGGACGCCCTTCACGCTCACCTTCAACCTGACGCGCCAGCCGGCCGCCACCATCCCCTGCGGCCTCGACCGCGAGGGCATGCCGATCGGCCTGCAGATCGTGGGCGCCCACGCGCGCGACGCGCTGGTGCTGCGCGCCGCCGCAGCCTACGAGCGCGTGCGCCCGATCCCGGCACCGCCGATGGCGCACCAGATCTGAGACGCCAGAACTGCGTTGAATGAAGCGCCGCTGGCGGATAGCCCGCCGGCCCAGGAGCTGCGATCCGATCTCTCCCAACAGGAGATCGGACATGAATCAACTCGACGGCAAGGTCGCCATCATCACCGGCGCGAGCTCGGGCATCGGTGCTGCGACAGCAAGGTTGTTCGCCCGCGAGGGCGCGAAGCTCGTCCTGGTCGCGCGACGCCAAGCCGAGCTCGACGCGCTGGCCGGGGAGATCGGCAACGCCGTGACGGTCGCCGGCGATGTGAAGGAGGAGACGACGGCCGAGCGTGCCGTCGCAGCGGCGCTCCAGCATTTCGGCGGTCTCGACATCGGCTTCAACAATGCCGGCACGATCGGCGAGGCGGCGCCGGTGCAGGACGTCTCGCCGGCCGGCTGGAACGACACGCTGGCGATCAATCTCACCAGCGCCTTCCTGGGCGCCAAGCATCAAGTCCCGGCGATGATCGCCCGCGGCGGCGGCTCGCTGATCTTCACCTCGACCTTCGTGGGCTACACCGCGGGCCTGCCCGGCATGGCGGCCTATGCGGCGAGCAAGGCGGGCGTGATCGGGCTCACCAAGGTGCTGGCCGCAGAGCTCGGCCCGCGAGGCATCCGCGCCAATGCGATCCTGCCGGGCGGCACGGACACGCCGATGAGCATCACCAATGCGCCCGATGCCACGCCCGAGACCCTGGCCTTCGTCGAGGGCCTGCACGCGCTGAAGCGCATGGCGCGCCCCGAGGAGATCGCGTTGTCGGTCCTGCACCTGGCGAGCGACGCGTCGAGCTTCGTCACCGGCACGGCTTTCCTCGTCGATGGCGGCGTGTCGATCTGCCGGACCTGACGGCGTCGCGCTATAGTCGGGGCATGAAGATCAGCCGGCAGACGCGCAGCTATATCTTCTGGGCGTCGCTGCAGATCGGGGTGCTGGTCGGCATCGCCTGGTGGGCCGAGCGACAGATCGCGCTCGGCCCGACCGACTCCAGAGGCTGGCGGCCCTTCTCCTGGCCGCTCTTCGAGAGGGACGCGCCGAAGGGGCGCGCCTACAGCGGCGACGATCACGATGTCTATGTCTGGCTGACGCTCCGGGACGGCGACTGCCCCGAGGGCATCGCGTCCGACGAAGCGCTGGAACGCGAGGTCGACATCCGCCTGCTCGACCCGCGCTTCGAGCCGGTCGGGCCGGGCGAGCGCGTGCGGGTCACCGACCTCAGCGGTCGTGCCCGCGTCTACGTCCATCGCCGCAACAACAGGTCGCTGCGCTACGGCGAGGCCGTCGCGATCGCGCACAATTGCGACGTCATCACCGCGATCATCGACGGCGACGCGCGCGATCCCGCGATGCGCCGGACGGCCCGCGAGTTCCTCGAGTCGAACACAGTTCAGGTCTGGATCCTGAAGAAGCTCGAGGAGCGCTGAGCGTTCGCGCGGCTATCTCAGGACCGATGCGACCTTGTCGAGCCCCGCCTTCGCGCAGGCCTCGTCCTTGTCGCCGTCCGGCGAGCCGGAAACGGCGACGGCGCCAATGACGTCGCCGCCGACCACGACCGGCAGGCCGCCTTGCGCCGCCATCACGTTGTGCAGGTGGACGAGCTGGTCGCCCGGATCCTTGCGCACGCGCTGCTCGACGGCGCCGGACGGCTGCTTGTAGGTGCGCGCGGTATAGGCGCGGCGATAGCTGTTTTCCATGGAATGAGGCGGAGCGCCATCGCCGCGCAGATGCACGATCACCTCGGCGTTGCGGCCGACCACGGCGACGGACACGGTGAAGCCTTGCGCCTTGCAGTGATCGGCGGCAGCGGTCGCGATCGCAAGCGCAGTCGCCAGCGACAGGTCCTTGTGCTCCAGCAGCTGCGCGCCGGCCGGCGCCACTGCGGCACACAAGATGGCCGCCGCTCCCAGCGTCATTCCAACAACACGACGGATCATCTACTTCCCCACACTTCCTTCGCTACCTCGACGCAGCGCGAGAGCTTGGCCCACTGCTCCTCCTCGGCCAGCAGGTTACCCTCCTCCGTGCTGGCGAAGCCACATTGCGGCGACAGGCAGAGCCGGTCGAGGTCGGTGAACTTCGCGGCCTCGTCGAGCCGGCGCTTGAGCTGGTCCTTGCTCTCGAGCGCGCCGGTTTTCGAGGTCATGATACCAAGGACTGCATGCTTGTTCTTCGGCAACATCCGCAACGGCTCGAAGCCGCCCGCGCGGTCGCTGTCGTATTCCATGAAGTAGGCGTCGACGCCCATCCTGTTGAACAGCACGTCGGCCACCGGCTCGTAGCCGCCCTGCGCCATCCAGGTGGAGCGGAAGTTGCCGCGGCAGAGATGCATGGAGATGGTCATGCCGGGCGTGCGGCCCGCGACCGCGGCGTTCACCAGGTCGGCGTAGACGTGCAGCAGCCTGTCGGGATCGTCGCCACGGCCCTTGAGGTACTCGCGCTGTGCGGGATCGCAGAGATAGGCCACGAACACCTCGTCGAGCTGCAGGTAGGTGCAGCCCGCCTCGCC
>SCVT01000720.1 GCA_004296815.1 Reyranella sp.
CGCATGCGGCGCAACCAGGGCCGCAACCTCGCGACCCTGCTGATCGACGGCGAGGCGGCCGGCGGATTCGACACCCAGAACGGCTTCGTCAGCTTCATCTCCTGGTCCGGCCTCGACATCGGCCGTGACCGGTCGAGCCCGGTCTCGCACTACGAGGCGCCGTTCGCCTTCACCGGCAAGCTGCGCAAGGTCACGGTCCTGATGGATGACGACCAGAAGCTCGACACGCAGGCGGCGGCCGCGGCGGCACTGGCGCGGGAGTGAACGCCGTGCCGCCGAAGGTGGGCACTCGGGGCGGTATCGACAGTCCCTACGCCTGGCGCCTGGCGATCGTGTCGATGCTCTGCGTCGCGCTGGGCGGCGGCGGAATCTACCTGCCCATGGTCGGGCTGAAGGAGATCGCCGCCGACTTCGGCGACCAGCGCGCCGTGCCGTCCTTCGCCTATATGGTGGGCTTCTTCGGGATGGGCGTGGGCGGCGTGTTCATGGGCTGGCTGGCCGACCGCACCAGTCCGCGGGTGCCGCTGTTCATCGCCGGAGTGTCGATCGCCGCGGGCGGCTTCGCGGCCTCGAGCGGCGGCGAGATCGCGCTCTATGTGGGCTACACGGTGCTGCTGGGCTTCCTCGGCAATGCCGGAACCTTCACGCCGGCGATGAACAACGTGCAGGGCTGGTTCGAGCGCCATCGCAACACTGCCGTCGCCATCATCTCCGTCGGACCCGCGATTTCCGGCTCCGTCTGGCCGCAGGTCTACCGCGTGCTGCTGCCGGAGATCGGCTGGCGCAAGACTCTGGTGGTGTACGGACTCGTGGCGGGCGTGCTGCTGCTCCTCGGCGCACTCTACGTGCGGCCGGCGCCGATCCTGCGCGGGCCGGGCGGAAGGCGGAAGGAAGAGAAGGTGCCGCTGCCGCTGCCGTCGTCGGTCATCATGGTCCTGCTGTCGCTGGCCGGCTTCTGCTGTTGCGCCGCCATGGCGATCCCGTTCGTGCACATGGTCGCCTTCTGCGGCGACCTCGGCTATCCCGCGGCGCGTGGCACCGAGGCGGTGTCCCTGGTCCTGCTGTCGGCCATCGTGGCGACCTTCGTGATGGCGCGGCTTGCCCAGCGCATCGGGCCGCTGCCGGTCAGCCTGCTCTGCTCGGTGATCCAGATCGGCTCGCTGGTGGGCTTTCTCTACGTGCGCGACATCAACGGCATCTATGCGCTGTCGCTGCTGCACGGCATCCCGTTCATCGCCATCGTCCAGGGCTATGCGCTCAACCTGCGCTTCCTCTACGGCCCGACCATCGCGGGCTGGCGGCTGGGCGTGGTGATGCTGTTCGCCATGGCCGGCATGGCGGCCGGCGGCTGGTTGGGCGGCTTCATCTTCGATGCCACGCTCTCCTACATCTCGGCCTTCCAGTCGGCGCTGGCCTTCAACCTGCTCAACCTGATGCTGCTGGGGATCCTCTACTTCGCGCAGCGGCGGCGGACAGCGGCCGGCCTGCCGGTGTAAACTGACGGGATCGGAGGATGGGTATGAGCCACGATCACGATGACCATGGGCACGATCATGACCACGGCGCCTCGGACATGGCGCTGCGTGTCAAGGCGCTGGAGACGCTGCTGATCGAGAAGGGCTTGGTCGACCCGGCGGCGCTCGACGCCATCGTCGAGGCCTACGAGACGCAGATCGGGCCGCGCAACGGCGCCCGCGTCGTGGCACGTGCCTGGACCGATCCCGACTACAAGGCGCGCCTGATGAGCGACGCCACCGCCGCCATCGCCGAGATGGGTTTCTCTGGCGCGCAGGGCGAGCACATGGTCGTGGTCGAGAACACGCCGGACACGCACAACCTCGTCGTCTGCACCCTCTGCTCCTGCTATCCGTGGCCGGTCCTCGGCCTGCCACCGGTCTGGTACAAATCCTCGGCCTTCCGTTCGCGCGCCGTGATCGATCCGCGCGGCGTGCTGCGCGACTTCGGGCTGGCGTTGCCCGACGAGGTCGCGGTCCGCGTCTGGGATTCGACGGCCGAGATCCGCTACCTCGTTCTGCCCGAGCGGCCTTCCGGCACCGAGAACATGAATGCCGAGCAGCTCGCTGGGCTCGTGACCCGCGATTCGATGGTCGGTACGGCCAGGGTGACGGCATGAACGGCGTGCACGACATGGGCGGCATGCAGGGCTTCGGTCCGGTACAGCCCGAGGCGAACGAGCCTGTCTTCCACGCGCCCTGGGAAGGTCGCGTGCTGGCGCTGCGTCGCGCCGCCGGCGCCTGGCGGAAGTGGAACATCGATTTCGGCCGCCACACGATCGAGACGCTGCCGCCCGCCGACTATCTGCGCATGAGCTACTACGAGAAGTGGTTCGCCTCGACCATCAAGCTGATCGTGGGCGCAGGGCTCGTCACCAAGGAGGAGGTCGAGACGGGCCGTCCCGCAGCAGGCTCAAAGCGCGAGACGCCGCCGCTGACGCCGGACAAGGTCATGCCGATCCTCAAGGCCGGCGGCCCGACGTTACGCGAGACCAATGCGAAGCCGCGCTTCGCCGACGGCGCCCCCGTGCGGGCCCGCGACATCAACCCGGCCGGTCATACCCGCCTGCCGCGCTACGTGCGCGGCCGCATGGGAACGATAGAGTGTCATCACGGCGCGCACGTGTTCCCCGACACCAACTCGAAGTTCGAGGGCGAGAAGCCGCAGTATCTCTACACGGTGCGCTTCGAGGCGCGCGAGCTGTGGGGCGAGGGCGCCAATCCACGCGACACCGTCCACCTCGATCTCTGGGAAGAGTATCTCGATCCCGCCTAGTCGGCCTTGATGCCCGACTGGGCGATCACCTTGCTCCAGCGCTGATCCTCGCTCTTGAGGAAGGCGGCGAACTGGGCCGCGTCCATGGCATGCGGGATAGCGCCGACCGCCAGGAACTTCTTCTGCATCTCCGGCATGCCGACCACCTTCACCACGGCGTCCGACAGGCGCTTGACCTTGTCGGATGGGGTCTGTGCCGGCAGGAGGACCGACAGCCAGGCGCTGGCCTCGAGGCCGGGAAAGCCCTGCTCGGCGATGGTCGGTGCGTCGGGGAAGAAGGACAGGCGCTCGAGCGTGCTGACGGCGATCAGGCGCAGGCGGCCGGCATCGATATGCGGCTTGGTGACGGTGACGGTGTCCATCGCGACCTGCACCGTGCCGGCGACGAGATCGTTCATCGCCGGCGGGCTGCCTTGGTAGGGCACGTGAAGGATGCGGATGCCGGCCTTGGATTTCAGCTCCTCCATCGCGACGTGGCTCAACGTGCCGTTGCCCGACGACGGATGGCTGAGCTTGTCCGGATTGGCCTTGGCGTAGGCGATGAGCTCCGGCAGCGTCTTCACCGGCAGTGACGGATGGACTACCAGCACCAGCGGCAGGTCGCAGACGCGCGCCACCGGCTCGAAACTGGTGAGGCTCTGGTAGGCGACGTTCTTGTAGAGGTGCGGATTGATGGCGAGCGCGGCGAGCGGCGACAGGATGAAGGTGCTGCCGTCGGGTGCCGCGCGGGCGAGCAGGCCGAGCGCGATGCTGCCGCCCTGGCCGGGCTTGTTGTCGACGATCACTGTCTCGCCCAGCTCGGGCTTCAGCGCCTCGGCGAGCAGGCGGGCGATGATGTCGGTCGCCTGGCCGGCCGGAAAGCCGACCAGCATCTTCGCGACCTTGTCGCCCTGCGCGTAGGCAGCGGGCGCGCCGATCGTGGCGAGCGACAGTGCGCCGAATGTGCGTCTCAGCATTGTAGTCCTCCCTAGATGACCTTTCGTGCCCTGAGCGCCGCGATCTCCGCCGCGGACAGTCCCAGGCCGCCGTAGACTTCCTCGTTGTGCTGACCGATCGCCGGGCCGGCCGTGCGTACCCGTCCCGGCGTCTCGGAGAAGCGCGGCACCACGCCCTGCATGCGCAGTGACCCCAGTTCGCCGTCGGGCACGCGGACGATCGCCTCGCGTGCCTTGAACTGCGGATCGTCGAACACGTCGGCGATGTCGTAGATCGGCGAGAACCCCACTTCGTGGCGGGTGAAGGCCTCGCGCAGCTCGGCGAGCGTGAGCCTGCCGATGGCGGCGCCGACGATCTTGTCGAGCTCGCGGTAGTTCTTCACGCGGGCGGGATTGGTGGCGAAGCGCGGGTCCTCCAGCAGCTGCTTGAGGTCGAGTGCCGCGCAGAGGCGGACGAAGATGCTCTGCGTCGAGGCCGCGATCGAGGCCCACTTGTCGTCGGCGGTACGATAGACATTGCCGGGCGCGGCGTACTGGCTGCGGTTGCCCGAGCGCGTGCGCACGGCGCCGAGCTGGTCGTACTCGATCGCCAGGAACTCCAAGGTGCGCAGCATCGCCTCGGTGGCCGAGCAGTCGATCTCCTGGCCGCGACGCTCGGGGTTGCGCGCGAGGTCGTGCAGGGCGGCCAGGATGCCGACGGCGCCGAACAGGCCGGCGACGGCGTCGGAGATCGGGTAGCCGAGATGCAGCGGCCGACCGTCCTCCTCGCCGCAGATCTGGGTGAAGCCGCTCATCGCCTCGAAGATGCGGGCGAATCCCGGCCGCTCGGCGTAGGGGCCGTCCTGGCCGAAGCCGGTCACACGCAGGATGGTGAGCCGTGGATTGATCCCCTGCAGCCAGGCCCGCGTGATGCCCCAGCCGTCGAGCGTGCCCGGCCGGAAATTCTCGACCAGCACGTCGGCGTTCGCTGCCAAACGGGCAAACAGCGCACGGCCTTCCTCGAGGCGCAGGTCGAGGGTGACGCCTTTCTTGTTGCGGTTGGTGACCTTCCACCAGAGCGGCACGCCGTCCTTGTGCGGGGCGAGCGCGCGCAGCGAATCGCCGATGCCTGGCATCTCGACCTTCACGATCTCCGCGCCGTAGTCGCCCAAGAGGCCTGCCGCGAACGGTCCGGCCACGACCGTCGAGATGTCGAGAATGCGCAGGCCGGCCAGCGGCCCGGCGGGTTTGTCGTCAGTCATTGGTTCGTTTCCTCAGGCCCAATTCTAGGAGGGCGCCTCAGCATGCAGAATGCTCAAGGCAGCTAAACTAGGTTTGCGGGTTACGGATGGCAGACAGCGACCTCCGCGCACTGGCACACTCCGGGCCGGGAGCACCATATGACCAACGAACTCTGGCGTCTTACTGCCGTTGAAGCCGTTTCTCGTCTCAGGAAGAAGGAGATCACGCCGCTCGATCTGATCGAGGCGTCCGCCAAGCGCATAGCCGAGGTCGAGCCCGCGGTGAACGCGCTGCCGACGCTCTGCCTCGAGCGGGCGCGCGATCATGCCAAGCGGCTGATAGCGGGGAAGGACCGTGAGGCCGAGAACGAAGCAGGCTGGCTCGCCGGCCTGCCGGTTTCGATCAAGGACCTGACCGATGTCGGCGGCGTGCGCACCACCTACGGCTCGCCGATTTTCGCCGACCATGTGCCGGCCAAGTCGCACCCGCTTGTCGAGCGCATCGAGCGCAAGGGCGGCATCGTCGTCGCCAAATCCAACACGCCGGAGTTCGGCGCCGGCGGCTCGACCTTCAACGAGGTGTTCGGCCGCACGCGCAATCCCTGGAACACGTCGCTGACCTGTGGCGGCTCGACGGGCGGCGGCTCGGTGTCGGTGGCGACTGGCGAGGTCTGGCTGGCGCACGGTTCCGACCATGGCGGCTCGCTGCGCCGGCCCGGCACCTACTGCTCGACCGTCGGCATCCGGCCGTCGGCCGGCCGCGTGACGCGCGGCACGTCGAACAATCTCTACTCGCCTCAGTCGGTGCAGGGGCCAATGGCGCGAAACGTCGCCGACCTGGCGCTGTTCCTCGACGCGATGTCGGGCTTTTGCCCGCACGACGCCATGACGTTCGACGCGCCCGCCCAGTCGTTCAGCGCTGCGGTCGCCAAGCCCGTGGCGCCCAAGCGCGTGGCGATCAGCATGGATTTTGGCGGCCGTTTCGAGCTCGATCGCGAGATCCGGGAGATCTGCGCGCGCGAGGCGCGGCGCTTCGAGGAGCTGGGCTGCATCGTCGAGGAAGTCTCGCCCGACTTCGGTCCGGTCGACGAGGTGTTCATGGCGCTGCGCAGCCAGCAGTTCGTGGTCGACCGCGAGCTGCAGATGGAACAGCACCGCGACAAGATCAAGCCCGACATCATCTGGAACACTGAGCTCGGCCTCAAGCAGACCGCGAGCCGGCTGGCCTGGGCCGAGCGCGAGCGGGCGGCGCTCTACCGGCGCATGCGCGAGTTCTTCCAGACCTACGATCTGTTCGTGACGCCCGGCTCGCCGACGGCCGCCTTCGACGTGAACCTGCGCGCGCCCGAGACCATCGCTGGCAAGAAGCTAGACAACTACATGTCGGGTTCGACGCTCAACTCGGCCATTACCGTCACGGGGAGCCCGGCGATCGCCGTGCCCTGCGGCTTCGACAGCTTTGGCCGCCCGGTCGGGCTGCAACTCGTCGGCAAGCCCCGGGGCGAGGCGGCGCTGCTGCAGGCCGCGGTGCTCTACGAGCAGCTGTTGGGCCTCGACCGGCTGCTGCCCATCGACCCCAAGCCCGGAACCGTGCCACCATCCGTTCCCTGAACAGGGGAGGATGCGATGCGGGTCGTCATCACCGGTGCGAGCCGGGGCATCGGTCGCGCGACGGCAGTCAAGTTGGCGGCCGACGGGGCCTACGCCATGACGCTCTGCGACGTGGCCTATCTGGACGAACTCGAGGCGCTCGCGAAGGAGCTCCGCACCTCCGGTTGCAAGGTCCAGACCCTGAAGGCCGATATGGCCAAACCGGCGGCGCCCGCCAAGGTGATCGCGGCCGCCGCAAAGTTCATGGGCGGCATCGACGCGATCGTCGGCAATGCCGGCATCACCGCGCCGGGCCGGCTGGCCGATCTTGACCTCGCAACCTGGAACCGGGTGTTCGACATCAACCTGCGCGCCAACTGGCTGCTGGCCAAGGCCGCCTATCCGCACCTCAAGCGCTCCAAGGGCGCGGTCGTGATGCTGGCCTCGATGGCCGGCAAGGTGCCGCAGCTTCCGAGCGGCGCCTACAGCCCGACCAAGGCAGCGCTCATCATGCTGACCGAGATGATGGCGCAGGAGTGGGCGCCCGACGGCATCCGCGCCAACGCCGTCTGCCCCGGCTTCGTGCACACGTCGATGACCGAGTCGATCTACAGCAAGGCGGCACTGGCGCGCGGCCGCGCGAAGATGGTGCCCCTCGGCCGCATCGCCAAGCCGGGCGACATCGCCGACGTCATCGCGTTCCTGCTGGGGCCCCAGGCGAGCTACATCACCGGCCAGGCGCTGCTGGTCGACGGCGGCCTCGTCCGCTCGGTGCTCAACCACGTTCCTGGAGTCGCGGCGACGCCCAAGGCCAAGTAGTCGCGCAAAGTGAAAAGGGAGTGAAATGAAGGCTTCGCTCTTCTATCTGCCTACCATCGGCAGCCGTGCCGAGATCGAGGCCGGCATGGCCGGCATGCGGCCCGATCTCTATCAGCGCATGCTGAAGGAGCTGTCCGAGCAGATCCGCATGGCCGACGATCTCGGCTACGATTCGGTGAGCTTCACCGAGCATCATTTCCACATCGAAGGCTTTGAGATCTCCAACAACCCGGTGCTGCTCGATCTCTACTTCGCGATGCAGACGAAGCGCATCCGGGTCGGGCAGTTGGGCATCGTGCTGCCGGCGGCGAATCCCATTCGCGTGGCGGAGGACATCGCCATGCTCGACCACATGACCGGTGGCCGCGCCAATGCGGGCTTCGCGCGCGGCTACCAGCGGCGCTGGGTCGACATCATGGCGCAGCAGACGCACGGCATTCACGGCGCGCTGCCCAACCAGCACGACGAGATCGACAACGCCAATCGCCTGGCCTTCGAGGAGAACTTCCGGATCGTCAAGAAGTGCTGGACCGAGGAGATGCTCACGCACGACGGCAAGTTCTGGAAGATCCCGGCCGGTCCGACGCCCTGGACGCTCGATACGACGGAGAAGTGGGGCAAGGGCGTCGAGAACGGCATCCTGAAGTCGGTTGGCGTGGTCCCGAAGCCGCTGCAGAAGCCGCACCCACCGCTCTTCCAGCCCTTCGCCAGCTCGGAGAACACGGTCCGCTTCTGCGCCAAGGAGGACGTGACGCCGATCCTGCCGCCGATGCACCCGTTCCACGAGGACAAGCTCTATTCGGTCTATGCCGAGGTCTCGGGCAAGCCCAAGGGGCAGGGGACCGGCGTGCTGCGCGACGTGATCATCGCCGACACCGATGAGGAGGCGATGGCGCTGTGGCAGAACTCCGGCCAGTTCTCCGGCCGCGCCTGGTTCGAGCCGTTCGGCTTCCGCAAAGGCATGGCCGATCCCAAGACCGGCAAATTCCCCACGCCGGAGGAGGTTGTCGCCGAGGGCTACGCCTACGTAGGGACTGTCGACACCGTCCTGCGCGGCATGGAGGCCCAGCAGAAGCGGCAGCCCGTCGATTGGGTGTTTTGCTACACTTACAACAGTCTGGTGCCGCATCCGGTCCTGATGAAGTCGATCGAGACTTTCTGGACCAAGGTGATGCCGCGCTTCCGTTAGTCCCCCAGCACCCGCGAGGACGTCATGGGCATGTTGAGCGACGAGGAACACAGCCGGCTCGCCCCGGCCCGGCTTGCCGGCGGCGCGACCCCGGTTCCCACGCAGGTGGTTTCCAGCGACGAGTTCCTGCCGATCCCGCAGACCGATCAGCAGAAGAAGTTCGAGGCGCGGATGAACGCGCTCGGCGACGAGTATGGCCGCAGCAACGGCCTGTCGCGCCGCCGCTTCTTCCAGACGGCCGCCGGTATGGCCACGGCCTTCGTGGCCATGAACGAAATCTACGGCCCGCTCTACGGCGCCTCGCCCGCCGAGGCCAAGAGCGTCGATCTCGCGCAGGCGCGTGCCGATGGACTCAAAGACCAGTTCGTGATGGACGTGCACACGCACTTCCTGCGTGACGATACGCGGCTCGCAGGCTTCGTGCGCGGCCGCGAGGCGGTCGGCAAGGCCGGCTGGAATCCGGCACTGGTCGACAAGCCGCAGACGATCGACGACCTCAAGTATCCGAACTGGTTCAAGGAGATCTATCTCGACAGCGACACCAAGGTGGCGCTGGTCAGCGGCTCGGCCTCGGAGGACCCACAGGATTGGTTCCTGACCAACGAGATGAAGGCCGATGCGCGCGAGAAGGTGAACAAGGCGGCCGGTTCCAAGCGCTGCCTGTCGCACGCGATCTTCACGCCGGGCTACGACGGCTGGATGGACGAGGTCGACAAGTGCATCGCCACGCTGAAGCCCGACTCCTGGAAGGGCTACACGGTCGGCGACAACACCAACAAGGACCTGGCGCGCCATCCCTGGCGCATGGACGACGAGAAGCTCGTCTATCCCTTCTATGAGAAGATCGTGAAGGCGGGCTACGACATCGTCTGCGTCCACAAGGGCCTCTACCCGCCCTCCGTCGCGCAGCGCTGGCCGCACCTCACGCCCTACGCCACGGTCGACGATGTCGGCAAGGCGGCCAAGGACTGGCCGCAGATCCGCTTCGTCGTCTACCACTCCGCGTTCCGCTGGACCGGTGCGCCCGGTGCTGCGGCGGCGGGCTACGACCAGTTCGAGAAGACGGGCCGCGTCGAGTGGACGTCGGACCTCGCCGAAATCCCCGCCAGGTACGGCGTCAGCAACGTCTATGCCGACCTGGGCCAGATCTTCGCCCAGACGACGGTGACCGAGCCCAGGCTCTGCGCGGCGCTGATGGGCATGCTGGTAAAGGGCATGGGCGCCGACCATGTCGTGTGGGGCACCGACGCCGTGTGGACCGGAGCGCCGCAGTGGCAGATCGAGGCGCTGCGCCGTCTCGAGATCCCCGAGGACATGCAGAGGAAGTTCGGCTACGCGCCGCTCGGGGCGGCCGACGGACCGGTGAAGCGGGCCATCTTCGGCGAGAACTCGGCGAAGATGTACAAGTACGACCTCAAGAAGGCGGCCTGGCGCGACGACCGTTTCGCGGCCATCCGGTCGGACTACGAGCGCAGAGGGCGTGAACCATCGAACCTGAGGTACGGCTTCGTGGTTCCGGGCTAGCGGGGCCCGGGCCAACTGGACCCGGGCCCGCCCGCGGGCCAAACTCGGCTCAACAAACAAGGGAGCCGTCATGAACCGCTGGATCGGATCGCTGATCGCGCTGCTGGCTGCCGTCGGTCTCGCCGTCGTCGCCCAAGCGCAGACCGCCACCATCAAGCCCGCCATCGTCTACAGCACGGGCGGAAAGTTCGATAAGTCCTTCAATGAGGGCGTCTTCCAGGGCGCAGAGCGCTTCAAGAAGGAGACGAACATCGCGGCGGCCGAGTTCGAGCCCAGCAACGAGACCCAGTTCGAGCAGGCGCTGCGCCGCTTCGCGCAGCGCGGCCAGGACCCGATCATCGCGGTGGGCTTCTCCCAGGCCGTGGCGCTCGGCAAGGTCGCCAAGGAATTCCCCAACATCCACTTCACCATCATCGACAGTGTGGTCGACCTGCCCAACGTGCAGTCGGTGGTGTTCAAGGAGCAGGAAGGGTCCTTCCTCGTCGGCGTGCTGGCGGCGGAGGCCTCCAAGACCGGCAAGATCGGCTTCGTGGGCGGCATGGACATCCCGCTGGTCCGCAAGTTCCAGTGCGGCTTCGAACAGGGCATCAAGTACGCCAACCCCAACGCCGAGCTGATCACCAACATGACCGGCACGACGCCGGCCGCCTGGAACGACCCGGGCCGCGGCGCCGAGCTCGCCAAGGGCCAGTTCGACCGCGGCGTCGACGTCGTCTATGCCGCCGCGGGCTCGACCGGGCTCGGCATCCTCCAGGCCGCCAAGGACCGCGGCAAGCTCGGCATCGGCGTCGACTCCAACCAGAACCACCTGCATCCCGGCAACATGCTGACCTCGATGCTGAAGCGGGTCGATCTCGCCACCTACAACAGCTTCAAGGCGGCGCAGGCCGGCCAGTGGAAGGGCGGCGTGCAGGTGCTGGGCCTCAAGGAAGGCGGCGTCGACTGGGCGCTCGACAAGGACAACGAAAAGCTCATCACGCCGGCGATGAAGGCGAAGGTCGATGCCGCCAAGGCCGACATCCTCTCGGGCAAGATCGTCGTCCACGACTACATGAGCAACAATTCGTGCAAGAGCTGACGCCCGACGCTGCCATCGAGCTTCGGGGGATCGACAAGTCGTTCGGCAGCGTGCACGCCGTGCGCGGCGTGTCGCTCGGAATTGCGAAAGGCTCCATCACGGGCATCGTCGGCGAGAACGGCGCCGGCAAGTCGACCCTGATGAGCATCCTCTACGGTCTCTATCGCGCCGATGCCGGCGAGATCCTGGTGGACGGCAGGGTCGTCGACATGGCGAGCCCGCGTGACGCGATCGGCCACGGCATAGGCATGGTCCACCAGCATTTCATGCTGGTCGACACCTTCACCGTGCTGGAGAATCTCATCCTGGGCGCCGAGGGCGGGCCGCTGCTGGCCGGCGGGCTTGCGGCCGCCCGCGCCGAGCTCGAGCGACTGGCCCGCGAATACGGGCTCGCCGTCGATCCCGACGCACTGGTCGCCGACCTCTCGGTGGGCGAACAGCAGAGGGTCGAGATCCTCAAGGTCCTGTTCCGCGGCGCCCGCATCCTGATCCTCGACGAACCCAGCGCGGTGCTGACGCCGCAGGAGACCGACCGGCTGCTCGGGATCCTGGGCGTCCTGCGCGACCGCGGCGTCACCGTGGTCCTGATCACCCACAAACTGCGCGAGATCATGGCCGCAACCGACCGTGTGATCGTCATGCGCCGCGGCGAGGTCGTGGCGGAGAAGCCGACGGCCGAGACCGATGCCGAGGAACTCGCCGAGCTGATGGTCGGCCGCAAGGTCCGCCTCGACCTCGACAAGGCGGCCCCGAACCATGGCGAGGTGAGGCTCGCGGCCCGCCATCTGTCGCTCTCCGATGGTCGCGGCGTGCGGCTGCTCGACGACGTGTCGCTCGAGGTGCGGGCGGGCGAGATCGTCGGTGTCGCC
>SCVT01000721.1 GCA_004296815.1 Reyranella sp.
TGCCGCCCGGAGCGCCAGGCGCCGCCGGAGTGCCCTGCCCGACCGGCATGCGATCCATGATCGACTTACCGCCGCGGTTGGGGTCGGTCATGCTCCACGCCATCAGCAGGCTGAGGAAGAAGAAGATGCTGGCGAAGATCGCCGTCATCCGCGACAGCACGTTGGCCTGGCCACGCACGGAGAAGAGCGCGTCGGTCCGGCCACCCATGCCGAGACCGCCGCCTTCGCTGCGCTGAAGGAGGATCACGATGATCATCGCGGCCGTCACGCCGACATGGATGACGAGCAGCACAAGCCGCCACTCGTGGAGGAAATGTCTTACGGCGTCCATTCTCGTCCAGCGCTTGAGAGGGCATCTCCGCCAAGCGGGATTTCCCGCAGCGGGGCGCTTCTAGCCGTTTCAGGCGGCCTTGGCGATAGCCAAAAATTCCGCAGCGTTGAGGCTCGCACCGCCGACCAGGGCCCCGTCGACATCGCCCGCGGCCAGGAGCTCGGCGGCGTTGCTGCCCTTCACCGAGCCGCCGTAGAGGAGTCGCACGCCTGCAGCCTCGGCCATCAGGCCGCCCAGCACCTTGCGAATGTGCGCGTGGGCTGCGGCCACTTCCGGCGTGGTCGGCGTCTTGCCCGTCCCGATCGCCCATACCGGCTCGTAGGCGACGACGAGCTTGGCGGCGGTCGAGCCTGCCGGGACGCTGCCCTTGAGCTGGCTCTCGAGCACGGCGAGCGTCTTGCCGGCCTCGCGCTCGGCCAGCGTCTCGCCGATGCAGACGATCGGCAGCAGGCCGGCACGCCAGGCCGCCTCGGCCTTGGCCCGCACGATGGCATCCGTCTCGCCACAGTCGGCGCGACGCTCCGAATGCCCGACGATGACGTGGCTGGCGCCAGCGTCCTTCAGCATCTCGGCGGAGACGTCGCCGGTATGGGCGCCACTCGCCTTGGCGTGACAGTTCTGGCCACCCGCCAGGAGCCCGCTTCCCTTCGTGGCGTCGGCCACCGCGGCGACCAGCGTCGCGGGCGGACAGACGAGCACCTCGCGGTCGCTCCAACCGGCTTGGCTGACGCCGGCCGCCACGTCCTTCGCGAGCGCCAGGGCGTCGGCCTTGAGGCCGTTCATCTTCCAGTTGCCGGCAATCAGCGGTCGCCTTGTGCGCGCCATGGTTTCCCCGTCTTTTGGTTCGCGCTGTGTCTAACCGACGCAAAGCCTTGTGGTCAAAGGCCGCTTGGTTGCCTGTCCGTGGGGCCGGTGGTAGGCATGGCGCCCCGCCAACAAGCCCAGTCCGGCCGTGAACAAGTTCAGCAAGTACGCCCGTTTCATCGTTCTTTTCGTCCTGTTCGGCATGCTGATCATCAGCTTCGCCCTGTGGGGCGTCGGCGACATGCTGCGCATGGGCGGCCGCAGCGCGGAGGTGGCGCATGTCGGCGGCTATCGCCTGCCAGTCTACGGCTGGGTCGGCGGCGCGCCGGTCTATGCGACCGAGGTCCGCGAGCAATTCAATCGCCAGCTCGAGGCCATCCAGCGGCAGACCGGCCAGCGGCCCGAGCCCGACCAGGCGCTGCGCTTCGGCCTGCACATGCGGGCGCTCGAAGAGGTGATCCAGCGGGCCGTGCTGGACTATGCGATCAAGGAATTCGGCCTCACCGTCAGCGACGAGGAAGTCCGCGCCGCCATCGCCCGCAACCCGGCCTTCCAGGGGACGGGGGGCTCGTTCGATCCCCTGCTCTACCGCAACCGCCTGCAGCAGGCGCGCATCAGCGAGCCGCAGTTCGTCAACGACATGCGCCGCGAGATCGCCGCCAGCCAGCTCTTCGGCGTGGTGCGGGCCGACGGGCTCGCGCCCAAGTCGCTGCGCGACGACATCTTCAAGATGGAAGGTGAGAAGCGCGCGGCCGAGACGATCTACGTGCCCGACGCCATCGTGGTCGACGTGCCGAAACCGACGCCCGAGCAGCTGAACACCTATTTCGAGGCGAACAAGGCCAAGTTCCAGGTGCCCGAGTTCCGCGCCTTCTCCTACGTCATGATGACGATCGACGACGT
>SCVT01000722.1 GCA_004296815.1 Reyranella sp.
TGGTGACATTGGACAGCGTCTGTGATAATTTAAGAGTCAATAATAACAAGCGTTTATTTTTACCCCTGCAAGTCATACATGAAGTTCGACCCCCCTTCGTCGACTCGTGTTCGCTGGCAGCCGCCCCTTCGCCCGTCCTCCCACGCGATCGGCCCACGGCTGCCAGCCATCCTTCCGCACGTCCTGCTTTTGCTTCTCGGCCTTGCTCTCGCAGGCTGCGGCAGCTCGGGCCGCGGCGGCGCCGGCTACGCCGACCGGCCGCCCACCGACAAGGTCGCCCTCATCGCCTGGCAGGAATGGTCGAAGTTCGGCCGCGCCACCGTGGTCTATGGCGGCCAGGCCAACGGCTACACCAACCGCGCCGGCGTCACCGAGCGCAGCGAGCCCCTGGCCAGCCGGGTCGGCGACTACTGGGGCGCCTGCGGCAAGCCGGAATGGAACGGCCGCACCTCCAGCCGGCCGTGGTCCGGCGCCTTCGTCTCCTGGGTGATGGCGCGGGCGGGCTACACGCCGCAGCAGTTCCCGCGCGATGGCCGCCACGGCAGCTACCTCGCCGCGCTCTACGATCGCGAGAAGACCCGCGGCGCGCCGTTCTACCTGCACTCGCCCGCCGAGTACTCGCCCAAGCCCGGCGATCTCATCTGCTCGGGCTCGTCCGGTCCCACATGGCGCCATGCCGATCCGCGCACCGCGCACCGGCGCATCGACAACACCGCCAACCATTGCGACATCGTCACCGACGTGCGCGGCGGCTTCGTGCACGCGATCGGCGGCAACGTGAAGAACAGCGTCGCGATGAGCCTCTATCCCGTCGACGGCCGCGGCCGCCTGCAGTCGGTGGGCGGCCGGCCGTGGCTGCTGGTCGTCGAGAAGAAGTACTAGCTCTTCAGTTCGTCATTCCGGCGGCGTGCATGATCGCCGCGGTGCGCTCGGCCAGCATCATGCTGGGCGCGTTGGTGTTGCCGCCGATCAGGGTCGGCATGACCGAGGCGTCGACCACGCGCAGCCCCTCCACGCCGTAGACCATGAGCTTTTCGTCGACCACCGCCATCGGATCGGTCGACGGGCCCATCTTGCAGCTGCCGACCGGGTGATAGATCGTCTCGCACTTGGCGCGGATCCACGCCTCGATCTCGGCGTCGGTCCTGACGTTCGCGCCGGGGCCGAGCTCGTCGGCGCGATAGGGATCGAGGCCCGCCTGGGCGAAGATCTCGCGGCCCATCTTGGTGCCGGCGATCAGCGTATCGAGGTCCTGCTTCTCGGCCAGGTAGTTGGCGTCGATCAGCGGATGCTCCTTGGGATCGGCGCTGCGCAGCCGGATCGTGCCCTTGCTCTCGGGGCGCAGCGCGCAGATGTGCAGGCTGTAGCCGTTCTTCTTCAGACGCGTGCGGCCGTGGTCGATCACCAGCACCGGCAGGAAGTGGAGCTGCACGTCGGGCGCGGCGAGGCCGGAGCGCGTGCGCAGGAAGCCGCCGGACTCCGCGATCGGCGAGGTGCCCGGGCCCTTCTTGTTCATGACGTACTGGTAGAGCGAGACCAGCTTGTTGGCGCGGTCGTAGGTGTCGCCGGTCTTGCAGAACTGCAGCAGCGCCGCGTCGAGATGGTCCTGCAGGTTGCCGCCGACGCCCGGCAGGTCGACCAGCGGACGGATACCGACCGAGTTCAGGTGATCGGCCGGGCCGACGCCCGACAGCATCAGGAGCTGCGGCGAGTTCACCGCACCGCCGCACAGGATGATCTCGCGCGTCACGCGCGCGACCTCGTCGCGGCCGTTCAGCGTGTAGCGCACACCCATGGCGCGCTTCTGGTCGAAGATGATGCGCTCGGTCAGCGCGCCGGTGATGACCTCGAGATGCGCGCCGCTGTTCTCGATCGCCGGCCGCAGGTAGGCGCTGGCGGCGCTCCAGCGCTGCTTGTCCTTCTGCGTCACCTGATAGAAGCCGACGCCGTCCTGTTCGGCGCCGTTGAAGTCCTTCACGCGCTTGTGGCCGGCCTGCTCGCAGGCCTTGAGGAAGGCCTCGTTGAGCGGGCTGGGGTCGGTCTGGTCGGCGACGTTCAGCGGGCCGCCGGTGCCGTGGAAGTCATCGGCGCCGCGCTCGTTGTTCTCGGCCTTCTTGAAGTAGGGCAGCACGTCCTCGTAGCTCCAGCCCTCGTTGCCGAGCTGGCGCCAGTGGTCGTAGTCGGAGGCGTGGCCACGGATGTAGAGCATGGCGTTGATCGACGAGGAGCCGCCCAGCGTCTTGCCGCGCGGCCAGTACATGCGCCGGTCGTTGCAATGCTTCTGCGGCGTGGTCTCGTAGTGCCAGTTGTAGGGCGACTTCTCGCCGAGGCTGGCGAAGCCCGCCGGCATCTTCAGCATGAACGACTTGTCGGGACCGCCCGCCTCGAGCACCAGGATGCGGAGCTTCGGCCGCTCCCAGGCGAGACGTGCGGCGAGCGCGCAGCCGGCCGAGCCGGCACCGACGATGATGTAGTCGTATAGCGAAGACATGGTCCTTCCTCAGGGCAGCCTGTTCTCTATCACGGCGAAAAACGGCCGGCCGGATAAGGGCGACAAAAACCCGTTGGCGTCCAGTGGAAAGACGCTTTTGGTGACGGAGTCGCCCACGTTCCCGCCGATGGCGGCGATCGAGCCCGGCCGTACCTCGACCACGATGTCGCAATGGCCGGCGCCGCGGTTGAGATTTTGCAGAGTTGTTCCGCTGCCCTCACGCGACGCGCAAACGAGGTCGCCGACCTTGGGCGCATAACCGTCGGGCGCGTGGGGAATAAAGACGGCGCCGGTTGCCTTCGCCCGCTCGACGATGCGCTCGACGTAAATCGTGTGGCGCTGGTCGGGGCAGAAGAGGTCGCGCGGCACGCCGGCACTCGCAATGTCCCAGGAGATGAAGGCCGCCGACCACGGCACGTCGTTCAGCCCGGAGAGTCGCTTGTCGACCGCGGCCCAGTAGTCGGCGATGCGCTGCGGCGCGTCGCGCTCCTTGATGCCGAGCTGTTCGGTGCGCGGCTTGGCGGTGGTGGAGTAGGTCGTCACCTGCTTGCCGAAGCGGCCCCATTCGCCGACCGCCAGCAGCACCATCGAGGTCTTGGCGCTGGCCGTCGGCGGCGGCGCCTCGGGCTTCCATATCGAGGGCGGGCAGGAGCCGAGCGGCATCAGGTCCTTCGCCTGCACGACGGGTTTGGTCTTCGGGGCCTCGGTGCAGGCGGCCGCGAGCAGCAACGCAAGCAAGGCGACGAGCGTGCGCATGCTCACCAGCGACCGATGCCGCCGATGAAGATCGTGGGCACGCCGTCGGTGCCGTTCTTGACGGTGAAGACGTGGCTCCCCGGCCGGCGTCCGGTGCGCGCTTCCGAGATGTCGAGGCCGGCCGCCTTCAGCCGCGCGTTGGCCTTGGCGATGTCGGGCACCCGCCACGACAGGCCCCAGAGACGGTCGGGCGCGTCCGACACGCCCTTCTTCAGGTCGTGCGCAATCTCGACCACGAGATCGCCGCAGCGGAAGAAGAGGAGACGTGCGCCCCACTCGGGATTGCTGCGGTCGAGCCGGAGGTCGAGGCCGAGCCGTCCGGCATAGAAGGCGATGGCGCGCTCGGGATTGGGCGTGCGCACGACGACATGATCGAGCGCGGAGACGCAGCCGGGCTCGTCGCCCGTGAACGGAGAGGGCGGATCGCCGGCCGCCGGCGCGATCTCGAGCGCTACGCCGTTGCCTTGCAGCGCCAGCGTATCGCCATCGCGTTGCGGCTTCACCGCACGACGCTCGAGCAAGTTGGCCGCCTTGCCGACGTCTCCCGTCGCGAAGCTCATCGAGCGCAGCCCGGGCGCGCCGCTCGCGAACGTCAGCCCGACATTGCCGGTGCGCAGCCGCCCGTTGTCCGCGCGCCGTCCCAGCAGCGTCTCGTAGACGGAGGGCGTGCCGCCAATCGTCAGATGGTCGAGCGCGGTGATCACGGGGCGCTAGCCGATGCGCTTCAGGTTCGCCTTGTAGTTCTGGCCGCGCTTCACGTAGCTCTCCGCGCTCATGGCGAGCCGCGCGGCGTTCTCCTCGTTCAGCTCGCGCACCACCTTGGCGGGCGAGCCGAAGATCACGGAGCGGTCGGGGAAGCTCTTGTTCTCGGTGACGACGGCGCCAGCGCCGACCAGGCAGTCCTTGCCGATCACCGACTTGTTCAGCACCACCGACTGGATGCCGATCAGCGAGCCGTCGCCGATCGTGCAGCCGTGCAGCATCACCTGGTGGCCGACCGTCACGTTGCGGCCGATGGTGAGCGGTGCGCCCGGGTCGGTGTGCAGCACGCAGAGTTCCTGGATGTTGCTGTCGTCGCCGATCACGATCGGCTCGTTGTCGCCGCGCAGCACGGC
>SCVT01000744.1 GCA_004296815.1 Reyranella sp.
GATGAAGGTCATGACGCCCGGCGGGCTCCACACCTGGCCGCCGGGGAAGCCCGGCACCTTGAAGCCCTTGCGGTCCCACGGCTGCACGGCGCGGCCGTCGATCGCCTTGGCGCCCTTGCCTGCATATTCCGGCACGACCTGCTCGGTCGCCGGCGCCGTCAGCCAGGCCTTTGCCTTCGCGAGCAGCTCGCCCGCCGGCACCACCTCGTGGATGAGGCCGAGGCCCTTAGCGGCATCGACCGTGAGGTCCTTGCCTTCGAGCAGGATCGGCGCGGCGTTCTGGACACCGATCAGGCGCGGGATGCGCTGCGTACCGCCACCGCCCGGCAGCAGGCCGATCTTGACCTCGGGCTGGCCGACCTTGGTCTTAGGGTTGGCCGCGGCGATGCGGTAGTGCGTGGCGAGGCAGATCTCGAAGCCGCCGCCCAGCGCCGTGCCGTTGATGGCGGCCACGATCGGCTTGCCGCCGGTCTCCTGGCGCCGGAACATCTTCTGGAGCTGGCTGAACTGCTCCATCAGCTTCGACGCGTCGCCGGTGTCGAGGCCCAGGATCATCTCGAGGTCGGCGCCGGCGATGAAGCTGTCCTTGCCCGACGTGATGATGATGCCCTTGACCTTGTCGTCCTTGAGCGCGGTCTCGAGCGCGCCGGCGTAGGCCGTCATCGAGGCCTCGTTCAGCACGTTCATCGCGCGGTTCGGCATGTCCCAGGTGATGGTGGCGATGCCGTCGCTGTCGACGTTGTAGTTGATCATGGTCGTGTTCCCTGGCTGCGCTTACACGCGCTCGATGATGGTGGCCGTGCCCATGCCGCCGCCGACGCAGAGCGTGGCGAGGCCGGTCGAGAGGTTGCGGCGCTCGAGCTCGTCGAGCAGCGTGCCGAGGATCATCGCGCCGGTGGCGCCCAGCGGATGGCCCATGGCGATCGCGCCGCCGTTCACGTTGATCTTGTCGTGCGGCATCTTGAGGATCTGCATGTAGCGAAGCACGACGGCGGCGAACGCCTCGTTGAGCTCGAACAGGTCGATGTCCTTCACGCTCATGCCGGCGCGCTTCAGCGCCTTCTCCGAGGCCGGCGCCGGGCCGGTCAGCATGATCGCGGGCTCCGAGCCGATCGAGGCGAAGGAGCGGATGCGGGCGCGCGGCTTGAGGCCGGCCTTCTCGCCGAACTCCTTGGTGCCGAGCAGGATCGCGGCCGCGCCGTCGACGATGCCCGACGAGTTGCCGGCATGATGGACGTGCGTCAGCTTCTCGACCTCGGGATAGCGCTGCTGCGCCACCGCGTTGAAGCCCGGCATCATCTCGCCCTGCATCTTGAAGCTGGGCTCGAGGGCGGCCAGCGTCTGCATGGTCGTGGTCGGCCGCATCAGCTCGTCATGAGCCAGCAGCTCGACGCCGTTCTGGTCCTTCACCGGCACGATCGACTTCTTGAAGTAGCCGGCGTCCCACGCGGCCTTGGCGCGCTTCTGGCTCTCGACGGCGTAGGAGTCGACGTCGTCGCGGCTCATGCCGTACTTGGTCGCGATCAGGTCGGCCGAGACGCCCTGCGGCACGAAGTACATCGGGATCGCCACGGCGGGATCGACCGCCCAGGCGCCGCCGTCCGAGCCCATCGGCACGCGGCTCATGCTCTCGACGCCGCCGCCGATCGCGGCCTGGCTCTGGCCCGACATGACCTGCGCGGCCGCCATGTTGGTGGCTTCGAGGCCCGAGGCGCAGAAGCGGTTGATCTGCACGCCCGACACGCTTTCGGCATAGCCCGCCATCACCGAGGCGGTGCGCGCGATGTCCGCGCCCTGCTCGCCGATCGGCA
>SCVT01000723.1 GCA_004296815.1 Reyranella sp.
CGACGAACGCGTGTAGCAGACCGTCCAGATCGACGACAGGTGCGTCACCTGAACGGGCAATCCGCGTTCGGCGAGCCGGCGATTGAGCGCGGCGGTGCGCCGGTCCCAGGTGGCGTCGAGATCGCGGTAGAGCGCCTGCATTTGCGGCGTGTCGAGATGGCGCAGGAACTCGTTCATCGCCGCCATCACGTAGGGATGGGAGTTGAACGTGCCGCGGGCGAAGCAGACGTCGGCCGGGCGATCGTCGCGGAAGCGCTTCATGTAGCGGTGGTGTCCGCACACCACGCCGACGGGCAGGCCGCCGCCCACGGTCTTGCCGTAGGTCACGAGATCGGCCTCGACGCCGAAATATTCCTGGGCGCCGCCCAGGGCGAGGCGGAAGCCGACGAAGATCTCGTCGAAGATCAACACGATGCCGCGTTCGCTGCAGACCGCGCGCAGCTCCTTCAGCCAGGCGGCATAGGCGGCGCGGCCGACGCCCGCGTCGGGCCGGCTGTGGACCAGGGTCGAATCGGCCGGTGCGCCATGGTTGGGGTACAGCGCCTGCGACGGGTTCACGAGCACGCAGGCGATGTCGTTGCGCCGGCGCAGCACCTCGAGAGTGGCTTCCGACATATCCGCCAGGGTGTAGGTCTCGTGCGCCGGCAGCGGGTTGCCGACACCCGGCTGCACATCGCCCCACCAGCCATGATAGGCGCCGCACAGGCGCACGAGATGCGAGCGACCCGTGTGGTAGCGGGCGAGCCGCACGGCCTGCATCACCGCTTCGGTGCCCGACATGTGGAACGAGACCTCGTCCTTGCCGGAGATGCGCGCGAGGCGCGCGACATTGTCGGCGACCAGCGAAGGATAGGAGCCCAGCACCGGCCCGAGGGCGTCCACGCGCTCGGCGCCGCGGTCCATGCACGCCTTGTAGAAGTCGTAGCCCAGCAGGTTGACGCCGTACGACCCTGTGAGATCGTAGCTGGCATTGCCGTCGAGATCGGTGACCTTGACGCCCTCGGACGAGGCGAGAAACGAGCCCATCGGAAAGCTCGTCCGTGCCAGGCGGCTGAACTGAAAGGGCACGCGGTAGCTTTCGGTGAACTGCAGGTCGGAGATGTGCCGGGCCGCTTCCTTCGTCTGGTCCAGCGTCCGCTGGTATCGCGTCCGGAACAGGCGCGAGAGCCGCTCGAATTCGGCGCGCCGCCGGCCGGCGACCTCGGCCGAGGCATCGTCGGCGCGAAAGAAACGGGCGTCGTCGAAGCTGTAGCCCGGCACCAGCGCGGCGATGCGGCGCGACAGGCGCGAGTGCCCGCCCAGGGAGCGGTGCTTGGCCCTCGACAGCGCGAGCCGCGCGCGCGCTTTCACGGCAAGCACGGCGAGCAGCGAGACGCCGAGGACGAGACCAAGCGCTGCGGCAATGCCCAAGTCCATGGTCATCGGTTCTCTCTAGCCTCCTTGCCGGTCAAATGACGATACGTTCCGAGCTTGCGAAGGTCGTGCAGCACGAAGACATCAACTTCCTGCTGACCAACCGCATCCCGCGCCGGCTCGCGACGCGCTTCCTCGGCTGGTTCAGCCAGATCGAAAATCCCTGGGTGGCGCGGGCGTCGATCGCGATCTGGCGCCTGTTCGCCGACCTCGACCTCGGCGACGCCAGGCAGCAGACCTTCAGGAGCCTGCATGCCTGCTTCACCCGGGAGCTGAAGCCCGGCGCGCGGCGCATCGACCCCGACCCGGGCGTGCTTGCGAGCCCGTGCGACGGCATCGTCGGCGCCTGCGGCACCATCGCCGGCACCGAATTGCTGCAGGCCAAGGGGTTTACCTATTCCCTGCAGGACCTGCTGCACGACCCGGCGCTGGTCGATGCCTACCGCGACGGCCAGTACGTGACGCTCCGCCTCACCTCGAGCATGTACCACCGCTTCCACGCGCCCCATGACGGCACGATCGAGCACGTGACCTACATTTCCGGCGACACCTGGAACGTCAATCCGATCGCGCTCCGGCGCGTCGCCCAGCTGTTCTGCAAGAACGAGCGCGCAGTGATCCGCATGCGGCTCGGCGGCGCCGGTCATCTCGTGACCCTGGTGCCGGTCGCGGCGATCCTGGTTGCCAGCATTCGCCTGCATTTCCTCGACGTCACGATGAACATGAACTACCGCGGCGCCGCCGAGAACGATTGCGATGCCGCCGCCGGGAAAGGCCAAGAACTCGGCTGGTTCGAACACGGCTCGACGATCATCGTGTTCGCGCCCCGGGGCTTCAGGCTTTGCGAGGACATCCGGGAAGGCGCCGTCGTCCGGATGGGCCGCGCGCTCATGCATCTGCCGTGACAAGGGCGGTTCGCGGTCTTTCAGGAGGCGGCCGCGTCGGGCACGACGCGCCGCTTGAGCGGTTGCCAGACGCCGCGCGGGATTTGCTGCAGCGCGCCCAGGAACTGCGCCGCGCAGCGTTCCCAGGTGAAACTCTCGGCGTGGCGCCGGCAGGCCTCGGGATCGCCGGTCACTGCAGCGAGGCAGGCGGCGCGCAGATCCTCGCTGATGGCGCCCACGCCCGGCACGGTCACGATGTCGAGCGGCCCCGGTACGGGATAGCCCGCCACGGGCAGGCCCGAGGCCAGCGCCTCGACCATGACGAGGCCAAAGGTGTCGGTGCGGCTGGGGAACACGAAGCAGTCGGCCTGGGCGTAGCGGCGCGACAATTCCTCAGTGTCGACCGAGCCGAGGAATTCTATGTCCTTGTAGCGGCGCTTGAGTTCGGCGAGCTGCGGGCCGCCGCCCACCACCCACTTGGTGCCGGGGAGGTCGAGGTCGAGGAAGGCTTTTA
>SCVT01000724.1 GCA_004296815.1 Reyranella sp.
CCGATCTCGACCTCGCATCAGTGCTGCCCCCGCCGGTCGCCAACGGCAGCGCCGAGGATCGCGCGCAGCAGCAGATCGTGCTGGCGGCGCAGCGTGCGGCGAGCCCGGCGCGGCTGGAGCAGGTACAGCACGATGCCGACGAGTCGGTGTTCGCGATGTTCGGCGGCGTGCTGGGCAGCACCTTCAACGAGGCGGCGCTTCCGGCGACGGCGCATCTCTTCCAGCGCCTCGGCGAGACCGAGGATGCGGTGGTGACGCCGGCCAAGACGGCCTTCGCGCGGCTCCATCCCTGGGAGAGCGACCCCGAGATCAAGCCGCTCACGGTGGCGACGCGCGAGGGCTCCTATCCGTCGGGCCACACGACCCGGGTCACGCTCGATGCCACCGTGCTGGCCGACCTGTTGCCGCAGGCCCGCGCGGCGATCTGGCGGCGTGCCGACGACTATGCCGAGAGCCGCATCATCGGCGGCATGCACTATCCCAACGACATCGAGGGCGGTCGCCGCGCCGGCACGGCGCTGGCCGTCGCGCTGCTGTCGCGCATCGACTACCGCATCGATGTCGAGGCGGCGCGCAGCGAGCTGCACGCGAAGCTCTCACATCCTTGAGCATCGTGCCTTTGGCCGGAATCGGCCGAAGGGACGATGCCGAAGGCGAGGATGGCTGACTTGATGCGGTCCCGATTTATCGCAAGCCGCTGTGGCCAGTGATTTCATTCATCGCCGCTTTCCACCGGCCGTCCCAATTCTGTAACCAAACCGTCGCAGCGTCGCAGCCTGCGGCCGGTACGCACCCCAAGGGATAGGGCCTCGAAGGGGTGGAGCCGTGCTGCGACTGGAAGGCGTTACCAAGAGCTTCGGCGGCAAGCATGCGGTCGACAACGTGTCGCTCGTCGTCCCGGTGGGACAGCTCGTCGGCGTGATCGGCCGCTCGGGGGCCGGCAAGTCGACGCTGCTGCGAATGGTCAACCGCCTGGGCGATCCCACGTCCGGCCGCATCCTGTTCGGCGACACCGACGTCACCGCGCTCAAGGGCCGGCCGCTGCGCGCCTGGCGCGCCCGCTGCGCCATGATCTTCCAGCAGTTCAACCTCGCCGGCCGGCTCGACGTGCTGACCAACGTCATGATGGGCCGCGCCTTCCACATGCCGCCCTCGCGTTCGCTGCTCAAGCTGTGGACCGACGAGGAGAAGGCGCAGGCGCTGTCGGCGCTGGAGAGCCTCGACATGGCCCGCCTGGCCGGCCAGCGCGCCGAGACCCTGTCGGGCGGCCAGCAGCAGCGTGTCGCCATCGCGCGTGCCCTGGTGCAGGAGCCCGACATCGTGCTGGCCGACGAGCCGATCGCCTCGCTCGATCCGCGCAACACCAAGGTGGTGATGGACGCGCTGCAGCACATCAACCGCCATCTCGGCATCACCGTGGTCTGCAACCTGCACAGCCTCGACATCGCCCGCAGCTACTGCGACCGCCTGGTCGGCATGGCGGCGGGCCGTGTCGTGTTCGACGACGTGCCGGCCGCCCTCACCGAGGCGACCGCGCGCGAGCTCTACGGGCTCGAGGCCGCCGACGTGGTCGGCCATGCCGCCCCGCCGGTCGCGCTGCCGGTGGGCGTCCAGCCCGGCTACGCGATGGCCGGGTCCTGATCCTTTCGTCGTTTCGAGTTCCATCAAGGAGATAGACAGATGTTCACCCGCCGTCTCGCGCTGGGCGCCGCCCTCGCTGCCTCGACCCTCGCCTTTGCCGGTGCCGCCCACGCGCAGGGCTTCGCGGCCAAGTATCCCGAGCTGGTGTTCGCCATCGTCCCGGCCGAGAACGCCTCGGGCGTCACCGAGCGCTTCGGCCCGTTCGTCGAATATCTCTCCAAGGAGCTCGGCACCAAGGTGACGCTGCGCATCGCCAACGACTATGCCGCGGTGATCGAGGGCCAGCGCAACGGCTCGATCCATATCGCGGGCTACGGCCCCGCCTCCTACGCCCGCGCGATCGTGACAGGCGTCAAGGTCGAGCCGTTCAACACCACCGTCAATTCCGACGGCACGATGGGCTACTACTCGGTCTTCTACGTGCGCGCCGACAGCCCCTACAAGACGCTCGACGATCTCAAGGGCAAGAACCTGGGCCTCGTCGACCCGAACTCGGCCTCGGGCAACAACGTGCCGCGCTTCGCGTTGAACAAGCTCAAGATCAATCCGGAGACCTTCTTCTCGCGCGTGACCTACACCGGCAGCCACGAGAACGCAGTGATCGCGCTGCAGCAGAAGACCGTCGATGCCGCCGCCAACTGGTGGAACTCCGAGGGCGACTCCAATCTCAGCCGCATGGTCAACAAGGGCCTGGCGAAGGCCGAGGACTATCGCATCATCTTCAAGTCGGAGATGATCCCGAACTCGCCGAACGCCTACCTCGCCAGCCTGCCGCCCGACCTCAAGGCCGCCATCGCCAAGGCCTTCGAGGAGGCGCCGGTCAAGGGCAAGGCCGCCTTCGACAAGCTGTCGGACGGCAAGGACCGCGGCTTCGCCAAGGTCGACGCAACGACCTATGAGCCCGTCGTCGAGCTGATCAAGTTCATCGACCAGCTCCGCAAGCAGAAGAGCTGACCGCCCGACCGCCCTCCCGGGCTCGAGCGTTTTGAGTACACACGTCGTCCGGCTGCCCGAGGCGCAGCTTCAGCCGCTGCTCGCGGCCTACGAAGCCTCGGTGCGGACGCGCCGCTGGCACACGCTGCTGATCCTGGCGTGTGTCGCGGTGGCCATGGTGCTGGCCTCGGTCTCGGCCGAGGTCTCGCTGCCGAAGCTGGCAGAGAACATCCACCGCTTCCCGAGCTACATCGTCCGCCTGTTCCATCTCGAGAACGGCCAGCCGGTGTGGACCGACATCGGCGAATGGTTCTGGGGCATCGGCCGCTGGACCCGGCTGCTGGTCGAGACCCTCCTGATGGCCTATGTCGGCACGCTTCTCGGCGCCCTGGGTGCCGTCGCCCTGGCCTTCCTCGCCGCCGCCAACGTCGCCCCCGGCCGCTGGCTGCGGATCGTCGCGCGGCGCTTCTGCGAGCTTTGCCGGACCGTGCCGGAGCTGGTGTTCGCGCTGGTGTTCGTGATCGCCTTCGGGCTCGGCCCGATGGCCGGCGTGCTGGCCGTCGCGATCCATACGCTGGGGGCGCTCGGCAAGCTGTTCGCCGAGGTCGTCGAGAACATCGACATGAAACCTGTCGAGGGCGTGTCCGCGACCGGTGCGTCCTGGCATGTCGCCATGCGCTACGGCGCACTGCCGCAGGTCGTCTCGAACTTCGTCAGCTATGCGCTGCTGCGCTTCGAGATCAACGTGCGCGGCGCGGCGGTCATGGGTTTCGTCGGCGCGGGCGGCATCGGCCAGGATCTGATCGAGGCGATCCGCAAGTTCTACTACTCCGACGTTTCGGCCATCCTGGTGATGATCCTGGTGACGGTGGCGGTGATCGACACGCTGACCTCCCGGGTGCGCCACCGGCTGATCGGCCTCGAGGGCAAGAGCTGATGAACACGCTGCGCGAACGCTACCCCGAGCATTTCCGCGGCATCGACCGGCAGCGCGTGTTCACGATCGCGGTGGCGGCGGCCGCGCTGGTGCTGCTGCTCTACGGCATGGGCGAGCTGGGCTTCTTCGACGGCAAGCTGCTGGCGGGGATGGGACGGCTGGCCGAGATCGCGGGCCTGATGCTGCCGCCCGATCCCGGTTCGTGGGGGCACGCGCGGGTCTTCGCCGTTGCCCTCGTCGAGACGGTGGCCATCGCGCTGCTCGGCACGTTGGCCGCTGCCGTGCTGGCGTTGCCGGTCGGGCTGCTGGCGGCGCGCAACGTCACGGCGCAGCGCATCGTGCGGTTCCTGTCGCGGCGTTCGCTCGACACGATCCGCAGCGTCGATGTCCTGGTATGGGCGCTGATATGGATCAACGTCGTCGGGCTCGGCCCCTTCGCCGGCGCGCTCGCCATCATGACGTCCGACATCGGCGCCTTCGGCAAGCTCTTCTCCGAGGCGATCGAGGCGGCCGACAGGAAACCCGTCGAAGGCATCGCCTCGACCGGCGGCGGGCACCTGCTCGGCATCCGATTCGGCATCCTGCCGGAGGTCTTTCCGGTGCTGGCGAGCCAGGTGCTCTACTATTTCGAATCCAACACGCGCTCGGCCACGATCATCGGCATCGTCGGGGCCGGTGGCATCGGCCTCTATCTCGCCGAGGCGATCCGCACGCTCGAGCTGCAGCAGACCTCATTCATCATCCTGATGATCCTGGTCACGGTGGCGGCGATCGACTTCGTCTCGAGCAAGCTGCGCTTCGCCATGATG
>SCVT01000009.1 GCA_004296815.1 Reyranella sp.
GCTCTTCCGATCTGGCCGCTGGCGCCGGGCTTGTTGTCGATCACCACGGGCTGCTTGAGGATGTCCTGCAGCTTGGCGCCGAGGCCTCGCGCCGTGAGGTCTGTGGCGCTGCCCGCCGCAAACGGCACGACGATCTTGATCGCCTTGTTGGGATATGCCTGTGCGAAGACGGCCTTGGACAGGGAGCCGGCCGTCAGGGCAGCCGCGCCGGCGAGGGTCGAACGACGGTTGAGTTTCACGTTTCCTCCTATGGCCTTGTCCGGCCGAGCCCCGTTTTAGCGGCCCGGCGCGGCAAGGCAAAGGAGGGGCCTACATGAACAGCTTTTCCGCCTTGCGGTCGGCGTAGAGGCTTTCCACGAACTCGGTGTAGCCGTTGTACAGCAAGGTCGGGATGCGTTCGTCGCTGCCCAGCGGCTTTTCCGTCGCCTGGCTCCACCGCGGGTGAGGGACCTTCGGGTTCACGTTGGCCCAGAAACCGTACTCGTTCGGCAGCAGCTTCTCCCAGAACGAAACCGGTCGCTTGTCGGTGAAGTCGATGCTGACGATCGATTTGACGTTCTTGAAGCCGTACTTCCACGGCGCCACGAGCCGGAGCGGCGCGCCGTTCTGCTTGGGGATCGGCTTGCCGTAGAGGCCGGTCGCCATGAAGGAGAGATCGTTCATCGCCTCGTCGATCGCCAGCCCCTCGGTATACGGCCAGGGGTACAGGAGATCACGCTGCTCGCGCATCACCGACGGCTTGCTTAGCGTCTTCATCACCATGAACTTGGCGCCGCCGAGCGGCTTGCAGAACTCGACGAGCGAGCGCACGGGAAAGCCGCTCCATGGCACGATCATCGACCATGTCTCGACGCAACGGTGGCGATAGACGCGCTCCTCGAGAGGCATCGCTGCCAGCAGAGAATCGATGTCGACCTCGAAGGGCTTCTCGACCATGCCGCCGATCTTGATCGTCCAAGGGCGGATCTCGAGCTTTTGGGCGTCGCGCCAGATGCTTTTGTCCGTGCCGAACTCGTAGAAGTTGTTGTAGGTCGTCGCCTGCCGTTCGGCGGTCATCGGCGTCGGAACGCCGTAGCGGTCGTTGCGTTTGGCCGGATAGAGCTTGGCGGAAGGGTCGGCGTTCTTGTCCTGTGCGAGCAGCGTGCCGGGCAGCGCCAAGGTGGCCGCTCCCAGACCCATCGCGCGCACGAGATCACGCCGCTGCAAGTAACTGCTCTCGGGCGTCACCTTCGATTCCGGCAGTTCCCAGCCGCGCTTGCGTCTGATCAGCATTGTTCGACTCCTCTTACGCCCCACCTTCATTTGGGCGTGCTGCGGCGGGGCGGCAAATCAACCCTGCTCACCGGACCGTGACGTCACCCTCGCCTATGGCATCGGCGAGATCGTTGCGCTGGCCCATCATGACGAGGGCTTCGGCCACCAGGAACATCGGCCCGATGAAGCCCTGGAAGATGTTGTCGACGAGGGCCGGCCGCTTGCCTTCGTAGTGATGGCCGAGGAACTGCAGCACCCACCCGCCCACGAATAGTGCGATGAAGGCGATCCACCCCGCTGACGGTCCGCCCAGTGCGCCCGCGAATGCCTCGGCGGCATACCAAGCCGGTGCCATCAGGATCCCCATGATGATGCCGACGCCGAGATCGAGCGCCATCCAGCCGAGAACTGCGACGACGCTGAGCGCCAGGGCCACCGTCCACTCGCGGCCGCCGACGTCAAAACGCCACAGCGAGAAAAGGAGCAGCAGCGAGAAGATGATGACGGGAATGCCGACGAAGTGCGTGGCCTTGTTCCGCCAGTCGCGGTGCACCGACGCGTAGGAGCTGAGCTGACGCTTGAAGAGATCGTTGGCCATCGGGGGTCCTCCGTCTCGTGGCGGACGTTCAGCTTACGCTCTGGTGTTGGTCACATCCAACAACGTGGGAAACATGACGTCCCGCCAGGCGTTGTTGCCGACGGCCGTGAAGGTGATCTGGCCGTTCTGCACGAGGAAGAAACGCGGCGTCTCCGCCCCTTGTTCCACGCCGACCTGGCTCATCAGGAGGGCATCGAGCACCCAGCGCAGATCGGCGGGCCAGCTCGCGGGCTTCAGCAGGAGGGCAGGGGTCTTGGTGAAGACGACGCGGTAGTCGAGCTTCTGGAATGCCGGCGACTGTTTGAACATCGGCTCCCACTGAGTGCGCCAGACCTTGCAGGCTTCCGACGTCTCGTCACCGGCGAAGATCAGCATCGGCTTGGCAGCGGGCTTAGGCATCTGGGCCGTCGCGGTACGAACGAAAAACGGCGCAGCAGCCAAGGCCGCGCCGCCCGCGAGCAGGTTCCGTCTCTTTGTCACCAGCATCTCCCCTCGTGGACAGGTTCCACGAGGTCAATATGAAGCAAGCCCGCGCCGGCGAAAACTACGCCTTGGTCGCCGTCACTTCCTGGATCGTCGGCCACATCTTGTCCTTCCAGCCGGCATTGCCGGTCACGGTCAGAAGGATCTTGCCGTCCTGGAAGAGGATGAAGCGGGGCGTGGCCGACCCGCGCGACTTGCCTTCGTCGGAGTCGAGGAAGACGGTCCGGATCGGGCGCGCAGGCGCCGGCCAGCTTTCTTCCGCTGTGACGAGGCCTGCGTTGGCCGGATAGACGACCTGGTAGTCGAGCTTCTTGAACGCGTCGGACTTGAGGAAATCAGGCTCGGACTGGGCACGCCAGATCTTGCAGCCGCCTCAAAGCTCGTGGCCGACGAACACCAGCGTCGGACGCCCAACCTGGGCAACCGCGACGCGGGTCAGTGACGGAGCGGCGGCCACCACCAGGCCACCCACCATCAGAGACCGTCTGTTGAACATTGAACATGACTCCCGTGGATCCATTCCACGGGAGAAGTATGTGTCGGCGAGCCTATCACCGGAAGGTGCTGGCCGGTGGCCTCACTGCCTTGTGACTGCCAGGCAGAGGTCAGGCAGCTGCGCGCTTCTTCGTCTCCTCGACGATGCGCTCGGCCGTTCGACCCGCCAGCTCCTGCAGGTGGTCGAACTCGGTGCGGAAGCTGCCCACACCCTGCGTCACCGACCGGATCTCCACGATCATGTCGGCGATCTCGGCCTCGGGCATGAGCGCCGAAACCTCGTCCCATCCCGGCCATCCCGGCCGCGCATCGTAGCCCAGGAGCTGGCCACGGCGTCCCGAGATGAGCCGTTGTAGCCTGGGCGTCGACTCGCTGGGGCCGGCAACCGTCACCCTGAGGATCGGCTCGAGCAGGACCGGTTTGCACTTGGGCATGGCTTCGCTCATGGCGATGCGGGCCGCCATCTTGAACGACATCTCGGAACTGTCGACGGAGTGATACTGACCGTCGAACAGGGTGACTTCGATGTCGACCACCGGCTGCCCCAGGGGGCCTTCCTTCAGGTAGTCGACCAGGCCCATCTCAACGGCCGGGATGAAGTTGCGCGGCACGACACCACCCACGATCTTGTCGACGAAGCGGAAGCCCGAGCCGCGCGGCAGCGGCTTGATCTCGACCTTGATGTCGGCGAACTGGCCGTGGCCA
>SCVT01000010.1 GCA_004296815.1 Reyranella sp.
GGCCGACCAGGTCCTTGCGGCCCATGTGGCTGATGTCCTGGCCGTCGAACAGGATCTGCCCGGCGGTCGGCTTCTCGAGCCGCAGGATGCAGCGGCCGGTCGTTGTCTTGCCGCAGCCGCTCTCGCCCACCAGCCCCAGCGTCTCGCCGCGGCCGATCGTGAAATCGACGCCGTCGACCGCCTTCACGTCGCCGATCTTGCGCGACAGCACGATGCCTTCCGTCACCGGGAAGTGCATGGCGAGGTTCTTCACCTCGAGCAACGGAGAGGCGGCGCCGGCGCTCATTCGGCGGCCCGGGGAGTGGGTTGAGCGGCGACGCCGAGCTCGGCGCTGCGGAAGCAGGCCGCGTGATGGCCCGCCTCACCCGACGCAGCGAGCGGCGGGATCGACTGCGCGCAGGGCTCGACGGCGAAGCGGCAGCGCGGACGGAAGGCGCAGCCGCCATCGAGCCGCGTCAGGTCCGGTGGCTGGCCCTCGACCGGATCGAGGCGCGCACGGCGCGGCTGGTCGAGACGCGGCACCGATTTCAGGAGCGCGATCGTGTAGGGATGGCGCGGATCGTGATAGATCGCGTCGGCCGGACCCGATTCGACGATGCGGCCGGCATACATCACGTTCACGCGGTGGGCGTAGCGCGCGACGACGCCGAGATTGTGCGTGATGACGATCAGCGCGACGTTGAGCCGGAGCGTCAGCGATTTCATGAGTTCCAGGATCTGCGCCTGGATCGTGACGTCGAGCGCCGTCGTCGGCTCGTCGGCGATGATCAGCTTCGGGCTGCAGGCGAGCGCAATGGCGATCATGACGCGCTGGCGCATGCCGCCCGAGAGCTGATGCGGATACTGTCGGAGCCGTCGGGCGGCGTCGGCGATGCCGACCAGCTCGAGCAGCTCGAGCGCGCGCTTGTCGGCGGCGGCACGGTCGGCGCCCTGGTGCGCTTCCAGCACCTCGGTGATCTGGCGGCCGATGGTCAGCACCGGATTGAGCGACGTCATCGGCTCCTGGAACACCATGCCGATGTCGCGCCCGCGGACCTCGCGCATTTCCGCTTCGGAAAGACCCAGCAGGTCGCGGCCGTCGAACAGAATCTCGCCGCCGGTGATGCGGCCCGGCGGGTCGGCGACAAGACGCATGACCGAAAGCGCAGTGACCGACTTGCCCGAGCCGCTCTCGCCCACAACCGCCACCGTCTCGCCCTGCTCCACGGTAAACGAAACGCCGTCGACCGCAGGCACGCGGCCGGCGCCCGTTCGAAATTCGGTATGGAGTTCCTTTACCTCCAGCAGCGGGGGCATCCGGTCTCTCCGCGAGGGTTACGTCGCGCGCAGCGCCATGCACCCGCTGTCACGCGATGGTTACACGGGCCCCCCAAGGCCTGTGGACGTCTGTACCGACGGAAATGTCTCTAACGCGAAGCCTGTTTCCTCGTATCGCGCTGCCGCAGGCTTGGAGCCGGCGGGCGCAGCCTCTCATGGGCTGTGAAAAAGGTACGGGACGATCTCGGTTAGCGCAACCCGTTCTATACAGGACGACCTACACAGGACGACGCGCGGCGAGCGCGGCAGCCACCGCAAGGAGAGCGAGCCCGCTGAACAGCAGAAGCGAGTCGGTGTAGGTGCCGGTCCAGTCACGCAGCATGCCGGAGGCGAGCGGTCCCGCCGCTTGCGCCGTCACCTGCAGCGCCAGCACCACGCCGCGGATCGCACCGTAGCTCTCGCGGCCGAAATAGTCGGCCCAGGCCATGGGCAGCAGCATCATGATACCGCCGATGCCGATGCCGAAGACTCCGGCGGCGAGGATGGCGCCGAGCGCCGAGGAGACGCCGATCAGGCCGAAGCTGCCGATGCAGAGGCAGGCGGCCGATGCCGCCATCAGCCAGCGCACCGGCCAACTCCGCGGCAGGAAGCCGATGCCGAAGCTCGCGACGGCGGAAAGTGCGGAGAAGATCGCGATCACGGTCGCCGCCTCCATGGGCGGGATGCCGCGCTCGATGAGATGCGGCGCCTGGTGCAGGCTGACGCCGGCCTGCACGGGGTAGACCAGCACCGTGTAGAGTGAGAGCAACCAGAAGGCAGGCGTCCGCATCGCTTCGGCTCGGCTCCAGCGTGGCTCGACGATGGGGGCCGTATCGCCAGTGACGAGCCGGTCGGGCTGCAGGCCGACATCCTCGGGACGCCGGACCAGCAGCAGCCAGCAGGGCACGAAGCCCACGATCAGCACGGTGGCGCCCACGGCGATCCAGCCGGCGCGCCAGTCAGCAGTGGCTTCCGTTCGGCCCATCGCAAGCTGCGCGATCAGTGGCAGTGCCACGAGCCCCGACATCTGTGCGAGCGTGGCGATCGAGGTGGCGACGGCGCGGCGGGCGACGAACCAGTTGTTGAGCGCGCTGTAGAGGCCGAGGTCGAACGGGCCCGCCCAGACCATGCGGGCGAAGCAGAAGAGCACGTAGAACAGCAGCAGCGACTGGATGAGCGACAGCGCCATGCAGGCGATGCCGGTGCCGGCGACGGCGAGGCAGAGGACCAGCCGCGCGCCGCGGCGATCGACGAAGGGCCCGATCATCGGCGAGATCACCGCCGCCAGCAGCCCTCCCAACGACACCGCGCCCGACATCTCGGTGCGCGACCAACCGAACGCGTCGGTCATCGGCACGACGAAGATCGAGAGCACGGCGACGGCCGGTCCCTGCCGCGCGAAGCCCGCGAGGCAGATGCAGCCCAGAACCACCCAGCCGTAGAAGAACGGCAGCCGCGGGATCAGGAACCGCGGCAGGGGTGGCGCTTGCATGTCGCTTACGCGAAGGTCGCGGTCGCTTGCGCGGCGATGGTGCCCTTCGGCGTCACGGTCCAGAGCTCGGCGCCTTTGCCGTCGGCGGTCGGACGGCCGATCGCGTCGAACGGCGAGGTATCGAACAGCGGCGCGCGGGCGCGGATGGCGAAGGTCTTGAGCTTGCGGCCGGGCGTGGAGTCGCGCAGCAGATCGAACAGGCATTGCTGCGCGAAGGGCCCATGCACCACGAGCCCGGGATAGCCCTCGGTCTCGATGCAGTAGGTGCGGTCGTAGTGGATGCGGTGCGGGTTGAAGGTGATGGCGGAGTAGCGGAACAGCATCACCGGATCGACCTTGAAGGTGCGCCGCCACGGCA
>SCVT01000087.1 GCA_004296815.1 Reyranella sp.
GCAGTCGGTGCTGAACGGCGACACCTGCTGCCTGTTCGCCCAGGTGCAGATCGCGATCCCGCAGGCCAATGCCGGCAAGGTGAAGCTGCTGGGCGTCTCGACCAAGAAGCGTGTGCCCGCGGTGCCCGACGTGCCGACGGTCGACGAGGCGGGCCTGCCGGGCTTCGAGAGCTACACCTGGTTCGGCATCTGGGGACCCAAGGGCCTCGATCCCGCCATCGCGCAGAAGATGAATGCCGCGATCAAGACGGCGCTCGACGATCCCGAGGTGCAGAAGAAGCTGATCGAGCTCGGCAACACGCCGCGCTACGAGACGGTCGAGCAGTTCAAGGCGACGATCAAGGCGAACCGGGCCAAGTGGGCCGAGGTCGTGAAGACGGTCGGTGCCAAGATCGAGTGATCGATGCTTGCGGGCGAGATTCGCGCCGTTCTTGAGGCCAAGGCCGACGCTTTGGTGCGTCGCGCGGCGACTGACCTGGCGGCATTGCTCGATCCCGGCTTCGTCTATGTGAATGCCCGGGGCTTGCGGTTTGACAAGGCAAACTACGTCGAGACCTATTGCGCCTCCGGGGCGGTCGCGTTCCGGGAGCAGCGCTTCAGGGATCTCGACGTCAGCCCGTTCGCCGGGTTCGCGGTGGCCACGATGGCGGTCGACGACAGGTTCGTGTCCGATGGACGCGAGGTCGTCGGGGCCTATCGCGCGCTGTGTGTGTTCAGCAAAGCCGGCGATCGATGGCTATGGGCGGCCGGCCAGACCATGACCGTGTGATTGTAAGTCAGGCCGCGGCGGCGTCCTCGAGGATCATCGCCGCGCCCTTCTCGCCGATCATGATGGTGGGCGCGTTGGTGTTGCCGGTGGTGAGGGTCGGCATCACCGAGGCGTCGATCACGCGCAGACCCTGGAGGCCGCGGACCCGGAGCCGCGAGTCGACGACGGCGCGCGGATCCTCGCCCATCTTGCACGTGCCGACCGGGTGATAGAGCGTGTTACCGGACTTGCGCGCATAGGCCAGCAGGTCGGCGTCGCTGCGGACGTCCGGTCCGGGCTGGATCTCGCCCTTGCTGTGCTGCGCGAGCGCGGGGGCGGCGAAGATGCTCCGCACGTGCCTGACGCCACCCAGCAGCGCCAGCTCGTCGGTGTGGGCGGTGAGATAGTTCGGCTTGATGTGCGGCCGTGCGAACGGATCGGCCGACGCTGCCATGATGGTGCCGCGGCTGTCGGGCTTCACGACGCAGACCACGCAGCTCATGCCTGGCTCGTCGTCGAGCTGGCCGAACTTCAGCGGATGTGTGCTGCCCGGCGTGAACAGGAGCTGTAGGTCGGGCGAGGCGAGGCCCTCGCGGCTGTCGCAGAAGACCTGCGCCGTGGTGACGCCGAAGGTCAGCGCGCCGCGGCCGGTCAGGGCGAAGCGCAGGATCTCGGGCAGGACGCGCGGGAAGCGCGCCACCTCGTTCACCGTCTCCGTGCCGTGCACGCGGTGGACGACGCGGATCACGTAGTGGTCGATCAGGTTGGCGCCGACGCCCGGCAGGTCGTGCACCACGGGGATGCCGAGCGACTGCAGGTGCGCGGCTGGGCCAATGCCCGAGATATGCAGGATGTGCGGCGAGTTGATCGCGCCGCCCGACACGATGACCTCGCGGTTGGCCCGCACCTCGGTGAGGTTGCCGCCGCGCTGGAAGGTGACGCCGGTGCAGCGCTTGCCGTCGAATAGCAGCTTGCCGCCCTGCGCATCGGTCTCGACCCTGAGGTTGGGATGGCGCCGTGCCTCGCGCAGGTAGGTCTGGGCGGTCGAGCCACGCCAGCGGCCGCGCCGCGTCATCTGCGAGTAGCCGACGCCTTCACGCTGCTTGCCGTTGAGGTCGGGATTGAACGGGAAGCCCGCCTGCTGCGCGCCTTCGACGAAGCGATGGGTGAGCGGCAGGATGGTGCGGTAGTCCTCGACCTTGAGCGGCCCGCCCTGGCCACGCACCTCGGTGTCGCCGCCCTGCACGTAGTGCTCGCTCTTCTTGAAGTAGGGCAGCACGTCGTCCCAGCTCCAGCCGCGGCAGCCCATCTGCGCCCAGCCGTCGAAGTCGGCCGGCGCGCCGCGCACGTAGAGCATGCCGTTGATCGAGGAGGAGCCGCCCAAGGTGCGGCCGCGCGGCCACTCCATGCGGCGATCGTTGGTGCCGGCCTCGGGCTCGGTCGTGAAATTCCAGTTGACCAGCGGGTTGCGGATCAGCGAGCGCATGCCGGCCGGAATGTGGATCATCGGGTGCCAGTCGCTGGGGCCGGCCTCGAGCAGGATCACCGAGGCACCGGTCTCAGCGAGCCGCGCCGCGACGGTGCAGCCCGCCGATCCCGCCCCTACGACGACATAGTCCGCCTGCATCGAGTCTCTCCCTTCAGAGCGTGCCCGCCCGTTTATCGCGCGGCACGAAGTAGTCGGTCGGCGCGAGCTCCGGGTCTTCCTGGGCGGACATGTTCTGCACGTGGCGCTCCACGTCTTCCCTGAAAAGCGCATGGCTGATCGCCTGCACGAGCCGGTTGGCGCCGACATAGAGGCCGGGGATATCGCCCGCGAGCGCCCCCTGGCTCAGGATGCTGCCCCAGTTGAAGAGGTGGATGTCGCTGAGCCGTGGCGTGTGGCCCGCCACCTTCTCCTCCAGCTCGAAGCCGCGACCGAGATAGGGATAGCGTGCCGCCTCGGCGTTGGCGCGGACGTCGTCAGCCGAGCGCATGTCGGCCCACAGCTTCACGTTCGGCGTGAAGGCGGCGAGCTCGGCCACGCGGGACATGTCGACATCGAAGCCGGTGCCCATCAGCACGACGTCGAAGCGCTCCGTGCCCTTCGTGGTCTTCACGGTGACGCCGTCCGCCTCGATCGCCACGTCGAGCCACGGCTCGGCGAAGCGGAAAGCGAAGCCCTTGAGCTTCTGTGCCCGCAGCACCGACTCGTGCGGCGGCGGCGAGCCGGCCGAGAGCAGGTAGGTGTAGATCCTCCAGCGCCCGTCGTCGTCGAGCATGCCTTGCCCGCGCTGGAAGCCCGGGAACGACGCGCCCTTGGACTTGTTGACCTGCGGCAGGTGTGGGCGGCGGGCATAGCAGATCGCCTCGCGCGCGCCGGCCTCGAGCGCGGTGCAGGCGTTGTCGATGGCGGTCGCCAGCACGCCCAGCACGCCGATGCGCTTGCCGACAAGCTTGGTGAAGTCGATGTCCTCGAGCGTATGGAACACGCGGCCGGCACGCTTAGGGTCGTTGGGATCGAACGACGGGAAGGACGGCCAGCGGAAACCGCCCGATCCGTCGCGGCCGTTGGCCATCACGATCTTGCGCACGAAAAGGGTCTCGCCGGTCGACAGCTCGGCCTTCAGCAGGTCGCCGGCCGGCTCGACCTTGAGCAGCGACACGCCGTTCTCGACCGTGAGGTCGACGACCTTGCGCACCCACAGCAGATAGGCGAGCCAGTCGAGCCGCGCGATCTTGTAGAGCTTGTCCCAGCCATCCTGCCCGTGCTGCGCCTCGTACCAGGCGCGGAAGGTGAGGGAGGGGATGCCGAGGTCCGGCCCGGTGAGATGCTTGGGCGATCGCAGGATCGGCATGCGCGCCGTGGTGTTCCACGGTCCCTCGTGGCCATGGGTGTTGCGCTCGATCACGCGGATGTTGCGGATGCCCTCGCGCAGCAGGCCGAAGCCCGTCGTCTGGCCGCACATGCCGGCACCGACCACCAGCACGTCGAGCACGCGCTTGCCGTCGGGGCCTGCGCGCTGCGGCACCCAGTCGGCCGGCGGATAGTTGAGGCGGGCGAGGTCGTGGCGCGCGACCTTCTCCAGCGCATCAAGGCCCGCGGATTGCCGCTCGACAACAGCGTCCATACCGTGTTTCTCACCCTCTCCCGGTTTCCATAGCAGGGCCGCAGAGATGATTGAACTGCCGTGCTTCTACAGCCTGTCCTCGCCCTGGGCCTACTTAATGGGCCCGCAGCTCGAGGACGTCGTGCGGCGGCACAAGGTGCGGCTGGTGCTGAAGCCGTTCGACTTCCAGGAGATCGTTCCGCGGACCGGTGGCGTGCCGCTCCGCACGCGGCCGCCGGCGCGGCGCTCGTATCACGAGGAGGAACTGGACCGCTGGCGGCGCTACCTGCAGATGCCGCTGGCGCTGAAGCCCCGCTACTATCCGGAGAAGGTCGCCGATCCCGACTGGAACAAGCGTCCGGGCTGGATGGTGATCGCAGCGCAACTGCGCGGGCTCGATGCGTTTCGTCTCAGCCACGCGCTCCTGCGGGCGCTGTGGGCCGAGGAGCGCGACACCGCCGTGGCGGACGTGCGGATCGCGATCGCCGAGGAGAACGGTCTCGACGGTCGGGCGCTGCACGCCGCCGAGACCAGCGCGGAGGTGCAGGCGGCGTACCGCACCTACACGCAGGAGGCGGAGGCGCTGCAGGTCTTCGGCGCGCCGACCTTCGTCGTCGAGGGCGTGCGCTACTGGGGCCAGGACAGGCTGGGGTTCGTCGACCGCGCGCTCGAGGCGCTGCGGGCGAGGCAAGCGAAGTAGGGGAGTGAAGCAGATGCGCGGTCGTCAGGTGTTCTTCGAGACGTTGATCAATCACGGCGTCGATCGCATCTTCGGCAATCCGGGCACGACCGAGAGCCCGCTGCTCGACTCGCTGCTCGACTATCCGCAGATCCAGTACATCGTGCACCTGCACGAGGGCGTGGCGACGGGCGCGGCCAACTTCTACGCCCAGGCAAGCGGCAAGACCGCCTTCGTGAACCTCCATGTGGCGCCGGGCCTCGGCAACGCGGTGGGCGCGATCTACAGCGCGCTGAAGAACGGCTCGCCAATGGTCGTGACGGCCGGCCAGCAGGACACGCGCATGCGGCTGCGCGATCCGGTGCTCGGCCACGACCTCGCGGCGATCGCGGCGCCCGTGACCAAGTGGAGCGTGCAGGTCGAGCGTGCCGACGAGCTCGGGCCCATCCTGCAGCGCGCCTTCAAGATCGCCAACGAAGCGCCGGCCGGCCCGGTGTTCGTGGCGCTGCCCATCAACGTGATGGAGCAGGAGACGTCGATCCCGGCCGGCAAGCCCGGCCATTCCTTCACCGCCTCACGCCCCGATCCGGCGGGTATTGCCGCCATGGCGAAGCTGATCGCGGCGGCCAAGAACCCGGCGATCGTGGCGGGCGACGAGATCGCGCGTGCCGGCGCGGACAAGACTCTGGTGAAGCTCGTCGAGAAGATCGGCGCTGCGGTTTGGTTCGAGGGCCTGCGCGGCCAGAACGCCTTCCCGACCGATCATCCCGCCTATCGCGGCACGCTGGCCTTCGATGCGCCGGGCGTCGCCAAGCAGCTCAGCGCCAACGACCTCGTGCTGATGGTGGGCGGTCCCTTCTTCGAGGAGGTCTGGTACGCCGCCGGTTCGCCGTTCGCCGCCGGCACCAAGGTGCTGCAGATCGAGTCGGGCGCGTCGCGGCTTGCCTACAACTTTGCGCTCGATGCCGGCGTGCTGGCCGATGTCGGCGCGGCGCTCGAGGCGCTCGACGCGGCGCTGACGGGCGTCGATGCTGCGGCGGCGAAGAAACGCAACGAGGCGCTGAAGGCGCAGCGCGATGCCGAGGATGCCGCGCAGAAAGCGCGGGTCGAGAAGGCCTGGTCGCGCTCGCCGACCTCGATGGCGCGCGCCATGGCCGAGATCAAGGCCGGTGCGCCCAAGGATGTCGTGATCGTCGACGAGACGATCACGGCCAACCTCGACCTCTTCAAGACCTTCAGCTTCGCAGGTCCCGGCGACTACTACAGCGGCCGCGGCGGCGGCATCGGCCAGGGATTGGCGGGCGCCATCGGCGTCGCGGTCGCGCAGACCAAGCGGCCAATCCTCTGCCTCTCGGGCGACGGCTCGTCGATGTACTCGATCCAGGCGCTCTGGACGGCGGCGCATCACGACTTGCCGATCGTGTTCATCATCCTGGCGAACCGCGAATATCGCGTGCTCAAGCACAATATCGACGCCTACCGCGCGCGCTTCGACGTGAAGTCGAACAAGCCCTACATGCACATGGATCTTGGCGGCCCGACCATGGGCTTCGTCGACATGGCCAAGGGCATGGGCGTCGCCGGCACCTATGTCTCCAAGGCCGACGACATCAAGGCGGCAGTTGCGGCTGCCTTCAAGTCCGGCAAGCCGCACCTCATCGAGGTCGAGATTGAAGGTAAGCGCTAGGGCCTTGCCCTAGCGCCAGCGGGCGACAGCGCCTTCTTAGGCGCGAGAGCCCGCACGCTTCAGAATGGGCGAGGGGACCTATTTCTGAAACGCGCGCACCTTCGCCTGGTGCGCGCGGGCCGCGCCCGTGAGCATCGGCAGGTCGTTGCCCGAGAGCAGGAACTTCATCCCCTTGTCGGTGTAGAGCTTCAGCAGCTCTTCCGTGTAGGCGCCGCCCATGCCCGGCCACTTGCCGTGCTTCTTGCAGGCGGCGATGACCTTGTCGACGGCGGCCTGGACCTTCGGATTGCCCGTGTCGCCGGGGATGCCCATCTCCATCGAGAGATCGCTCGAGCCGACCAGCAGGCAGTCGATGCCAGGGACCGCGGCGATCGCCTCGGCGTTCTCGACTGCCTTCGGCGTCTCGATCATCACCGTGATCAGCGTGTTGTCGTCGCTCTTGGCGGTCATCTCGCCGAGCGGCATGGGCGCGTAGTCGAACTGCGCCTGGCCGCCGCCGACCGAACGATGGCCACGCGGCGGATAGCGCAGCTTGTCGGCGATCTCCTTGGCTTCCTCGGCCGTGTCGACATGGGGGATGACGATGCCGAGAGCGCCGCCGTCGAGGACGCGCGTCGCCATCGTGAGCTCGCCATAGGGCACGCGCACGATCGGCGCGATGCCGGAATCCTGTGCGGCGATCGCGATCTCGCAGGCGGTCTCGATCGACATCGAGCCGTGCTCGAGGTCGATGAACAGCCAGTCGAAGCCCGCCGCCTTCATCACCTTGACGATGTCGACATTGCGCACGAGGCGGATGCCGATGCCGATCGACAGCTCGTTCTTCTTCAGCCGCGCCTTGGCGACATTGACCGCGAACGCCATATCTCCTCCCGTGGAATCTCTTGATGCGCGGGGTAAGCTAGTCGCCATGACCTTCCATGTCGAACGGATCGACCATGTCGTGCTGCGGGTGCGAGACCTCGCGGCGATGGTGAAATTCTACGAGCAGGCGCTGGGCTTCAAGGAGGAGCGGCGCATCGAGAGGCTGGGCCTCGTGCAGATGCGCGCCGGCGCGTCGATGCTCGACCTCGTCCACGCCGAGCGCGGCACGGGACGGAACATGGATCATCTCTGCTTCCGCGTGGAGCCGTTCGATCGTGACGCCATCGTCAAGATGCTCGCGCCGTTCGGCATATCGGTCGGCGAAACCGTCGAGCGCTATGGTGCGGAGGGCAACGGTCCGTCGGTCTACTTCGACGATCCCGAAGGCAATCAGATCGAATTGAAGGGCCCAGCGAAATAGGGCGGCGCATTAGCGCTTGGCCGCTGCATACGATGTGCTAGCCTCCCGGCCAACGGGGAATAACAACACGCCCGCTTAGCGTGAGTCTGGGAGGACTTGCAGATGTACACCCGCCTGGCATTCGTTGCCGGCAGCCTGGCTGCTTTTGTCGCCGTGTCGGCGCCTGCCTTCGCCCAGAAGTCGGGCGGCACGCTCCGTGTCTCGCACCGTGACAACCCGCCGAGCGCCTCAGTCCATGAAGAGGCGACGATCTCGGTGAACATGCCGTTCATGTCGGTCTTCAACAACCTGATGATGTTCGATCCGAAGGAGAAGACCAACAGCCCCGACAAGCTGGTGCCCGAGCTGGCCGAGAGCTGGTCGTACGATCCGACCAACACCAAGCTCACCTTCAAGCTGCGCCAGGGCGTGAAGTGGCACGATGGCAAGCCGTTCTCGTCGAAGGACGTGAAGTGCACCTGGGACGCGCTGCGCGGCGACGAGAAGCAGGAGATCATCCGCAAGAACCCGCGCAAGGTCTGGTACAAGAACCTCAAGGAAGTGACGACCAACGGCGACAACGAGGTGACCTTCGTCCTCGAGCGTGTTCAGCCGTCGTTCATTTCGATGCTGGCTGCCGGCTACTCGCCGGTCTACCCGTGCCACGTCGATGCGAGGACGATGCGCTCCAAGCCGATCGGCACCGGTCCGTTCAAGGTCGTCGACTTCAAGCGCAACGAATCGATCAAGCTCGTGAAGAACGCCGACTACTGGAAGAAGGGCCGGCCCTATCTCGATGCCGTCGAGTTCAAGATCGTGCCCAACCGCAGCACGCGTGTGCTCGGCTTCGTCGCCGGCGAGTTCGACCTCACCTTCGATTCCGACATCACCTTCCCGCTGCTCAAGGACGTGAAGGGCCAGAAGGCCGATGCGGTGTGCGAGGCGCGGCCGACCAACGTCCATTCGAACCTGCTGGTCAACCGCGACGCGCCGCCGTTCGACAATCCCAAGCTGCGCGAGGCGCTGGTCTATGCGATCGACCGCAAGCCGTTCAGCGACATCCTGGCCCAGGGCAACGATCTGCGCGGCGCCACCATGCTGCCGCCGCCGGCCGGCGTCTGGGGCATGACGCAGGACGAGTTGCAGAAGCTGCCGGGCTTCGGGCCCGACCCCGAGAAGAACCGTGCCGAAGCCCAGAAGATCATGAAGGAGCTGGGCTACGGTCCCGACAAGCCGCTCAAGATCAAGGTGGCGACCCGCAACATCGCGATCTATCGCGACCCGGCCGTCATCCTGATCGACCAGCTCAAGCAGATCTACATCGACGCCGAGCTCGAGCCGATCGACACGACGATCTGGTACAACAAGGTGCAGTCGAAACAGTATCAGGTTGGCCTCAACCTGACGGGCGCCGGCCTCGACGATCCGGACGGCGTCTTCTACGAGAACTTCTACAGCACGTCCGACCGCAACTACACGGCCTACAAGAACCCCGAGATCGACAAGATGATCGATGCTCAGTCGGCCGAGACGGACATTGCCAAGCGCAAGGTGCTGGTGGGCGAGATCGAGCGTGCCCTGCTGAAGGATGCGGCCCGTCCGCCGATCAACCACAACGTGGCCAACACCTGCTGGGCGCCGGCACTGAAGAACCTCGTGCTGCAGCACA
>SCVT01000088.1 GCA_004296815.1 Reyranella sp.
TCTCTCCCACAATGCTCGCGCACGCTGGGCGTCGACTGTGACACAAGCGCGGCGACGCCGCGACCAAACTACGAGAGTGCGTCCTTCAAGGCCTCGAAGGGCAGGAGCACGCATTCCTGGCGGGACTTGTGGGCGGCGACCGGCGCGAAGGCCGAGAAGGGCTCGCCCGCCTCACCGGGCTCGCGTCCCAGCGCGCGCTCGGCATCGTGGCGCAGTTCGGCGACGCCCCCGGCATCCCTGCCGACTGCCGTCGCCGCCAAGGCCGCAGCCGAGGCCTGGCACAGCAGGCAGCCACGAACCTGATTCGCGATCTCGGTGATCTTCCCCTGCCCGTCGAGCCGGACGTCGATCGTGACGCGATCGCCGCACAGCGGATTGTCACGCCGCGCCGACTTCGTCGGATCGTTGAGCTTGCCGGCGCCGGTCTTGGCCTTGGCCAGGGCGACGATGCGCTCCTGGTAGAGCTGATCGTTCATCGGAGCGTCTTGGCGGCGTAGGCGACGCCCTCGAGCAGGGCGTCGATGTCGCTGTTGTCGTTGTACGGCGCCATCGAGACGCGTGTCGTGCCGTCGAGGTCGAACCGGTCCATCAGCGGCTGGGCGCAATGATGACCTGCGCGCACGGCGACACCGAACGAGTCGAGCGTCTGCGCCACATCGTGCGGGTGCACGCCGTCCAGCATGAACGAGACGACGGGATAGCGGTTCTGCAGGCTGGCCGGTCCGAAGAGCTGAGTGCCGTCGATCTTCTGCAGACCGTCCATCAGACGTTGCACCAATCCCATCTCGTGGTCGTGCGCCGCCGCCCAGTCGAGCTTCTGCATCCAGGCGCAGGCGGCCCCCAGCCCGATCGCCGGGCCGATCGCCGGTGTGCCCGCCTCGAAGCGGCGCGGCGACGGCGCCCACGTCGTCTCGGCGAGGGTCACGCGGCCGATCATCGAACCGCCGCCCATGAACGGCGGCATCGCATCCAGCAGTTCGCCCTTGCCCCACAGCACGCCGATGCCGTTCGGCCCGTAGGCCTTGTGGCCGGCGAAGGCATAGAAATCGATGCCGAGCGACGGCAAATCGACCGGACCGTGCGGCGCGCGCTGGGCGCCGTCGAGCATCACCTTCGCGCCGACCGCCTTCGCCGCCGCCACGACGGCGCGCACGTCGAGCAGCGCGCCCGTGACGTTCGAGATGTGGGCCAGCGACACGAGCTTGGTCTTCGGGGTCAGGAGCTTCGGCAGCGCCGCGAGATCGATGCGTCCCTCTTCCGTCACCGGCAGCATGTCGAGCTCGATGCCCGACCGCGACCGCAGGAGCTGCCATGGAACGATGTTGGAATGGTGCTCGAGCTCCGACAGCAGGATGCGGTCGCCTGGCTTCAGCAGCGAACCGTAGGAATAGGCCACGAGATTGATCGCCGCCGTGCAGCCGCCGGTGAAGATCACCTCCATCGCCGGTACGCCGAGGAAGGCCGCGACCTGCTCGCGGGCGTGCTCGTAGGATTCGGTCGCGCGCTCGGCCAGGCGATGGACGCCGCGCAGCACGTTGGCCCGTCCCGTCGTCTCGTAGCGCCGTACCGCGTCGAGCACGGCGAGCGGCGTCTGCGCGGAGGCGCCGTTGTCCAGATAATGGACCGGCTTGCCGTCGATGATCTCGGACAGGATCGGGAACTGGCCGCGGACGGCGGCGACGTCGAAACTCATGCTCTGCTCCGCGCCCGCCAGGCCGCCAGCGCTTCGGGCGTGTCGATGTCGGTGATCGCCGCCTCACCCGCCATCTCGACCTCGCAGACG
>SCVT01000089.1 GCA_004296815.1 Reyranella sp.
CCCTGCCGAAGCGGACCTAGAGAACGAAGCCCTCGCGCAACGGGTCGGTGTCGTCGAACCGGAAGCGACTCTCGCCGGTGACGTGAGCGATGCCGCCGACCTCGACGATTACCGCCTTGCGCGGGTCGACGGGCGGCGCCTCGCGCACGGCGCGACCGGTGAAGATCGCGCCGGTGCAGCTCTCGAAGCGGCGCTCCTCGCCGAGGCGGGCTTCGCGGCGGGCGATCTGCAGTGCCATGCGCGCCGTCACGCCGCTGCCGGTCGGGCTGCGGTCGATCTGCCGGCCGGCGAAGATGCAGACATTGCGGCTGGGTTCCGCCCGACCCGTCCCGCCGTCAGTCAAGATGGTGCCGTAGAGGAAAGCGAGATCTGGTTCGTCCGCATGTTCGAGCGGGATCGCCTTGGCAGCCGCGCGCGCGATCTCCTCGCCGGCATCGACGATCGCCCGCATCGGGGACGTCCTGAGGTCGAGGCCGATCGAGTCGGCTGCCAGGAAGGCATAGAAGGCGCCGCCATAGGCGATGTCGACCGTCACCGGCCCCCAGGTCGAGGTCGGCACGATGCGGTCGAGCGCATAGGCAAAGGCCGGCACGCTGTCGAAGCGGACGCTGCCGTCGGCCGCAACATGCGCAGTCACGAGGCCGCACGGGCATTGCAGGCGCACGATTGTTTCCGGATCGGCGCGTTTCACGCGGCCGCTCTCGACCGCCCAGCGTGCCAGCGCGATGGTCGCGTGGCCGCACATGGTCGAATAGCCCTCGTTGTGCATGAACAGCACGGCGAGATCGGCGTCGGGGTGGTCGGGCTCGACCAGCAGCGCGCCGTACATCCCCTCGTGGCCGCGTGGTTCCAGCATCAGGCCGCGCCGCAGATGGTCGAACCGATCCTTCGCCTCGCGGCGCTTGTCGAGCAGCGTCCTGCCGGAGAATTTCGGCCAACCGTCGACGATGATTCGCGTGGGCTCGCCACCCGTGTGCATCTCGACAGTGGAGAGGATCATCCGAACACTGCCGGCAAACCGGCGCCGATCCGCTCGTTCATCATCTCGATCGAGCCATCGGTGTAGGCCGCGATCTTGGCGCCGGCAAGGTGACGGGCCAGCGGATACTCGGCCCGCAAGCCATTGGCGCCCATCGCCTGGATGCAGTCGGCGATGCGCTGCACGGCCATGTCGGTCGCGAACTTCTTGGCGTAGGCCGCGGGCATCACGGCATCGACGCCTTCGTCGATGAGGCGCGCGGCGCGATAGGTGAGCAGCCGTGCCGCTTCGAGGTCGGTCGCCGCATCGACCAGCTTCCAGCGCACGCCCTGGTGCTCGATCACCGGCTGGCCGAAGGTCTTGCGTTGCTGCGTGTAGCGCACCGCGGTCTCGAGCGAGGCCTGCAGCATGCCGCAGCACATGGCGGCGACGTAGGCGCGCGCGCCGTTGATGCCGGCAAGTGCGGCTTTGAACGCCTTGCCCGGCGGATGCAGCACCGCCTCGTCAGGCGCGATGTAGTCGACCAATCGGAAGCCACCGACACCGATCGCATGGCCGCCGTGCAGCTCGAACGGCTTTTCGCGATGGAAGCCCGGCCGTTCCGCTTCGATGGCGAGGCAGATGATGCCGCGATAGCCCTGGCTCTTGTCGGTCTGCGCATAGGCGACGGAGAGGCCCGCGACGGCAGCGTTAGTGATCCAGGCCTTGGCGCCGTTCAGCTTCCAGCCACCCTCGACGCGTTCGGCAGTCATCTCGAGGCCGCCGAAGTCGCTGCCGACGCCGGGCTCACTGAGGCCCGCGCAGCCGATCAGTTCGCCCGCGATCATGCGCGGCAGCAGCCGCGCCACATGCGCCGGCTGGCCGTCGCGCGCGAAGCGGGCGCAGGCGTTGTGGTGGTTGATCAGCGCGAAGGCGAAGGCGAAGTCGGCCTTGGCGATCTCCTCGAAGGCGCGCAGCTTGCAGGAGAAGGAGAGTCCCTGGCCGCCGTGCTTCTTCGCCAGCTCGATCGTGTTGAGTCCGGTCGCACAGGCCGCCTTGATCGTCTCCAGCGGGTAGCGTCGCTCCCACTCCCAGCGGGCGGCATTGGGCGCAACCTGCTCCTCGGCGAATTGCCTGGCGCGTGCCACGACCGCGCGTTCTTCCGGCGTGAGGACTTCATCGAGCATCGGCTTGAGATACACGATTGGACCTCCGGCGCAACCGCGGGCTAGAATGGCGGCGACGCGGGTGTAGCTCAGGGGTAGAGCGTCGGCTTCCCAAGCCGTAGGTCGCGGGTTCAAATCCCGTCGCCCGCTCCAAAATTCCAATCAAACAGGAAACGTCGATGACTCCGGCACCGGTCGCAGCCACCGGCGACTTCGCCGCCGATAGCGTGGCTTTCTCGGCCTACTGGCGCGGCGCCGCCGAAACGCTTTCTCGCCTGCCCGCCAAGCCGACCCGCGATGCGGCCCAGCATGACGCCGCCGAGACTCTGAAGCAGGCCGCGCGCGAGGCGCGCTTCGCCTTCCTGCGGCGCCACGCGCGCACGCTCTACGACAGGCTCACCGGCAACCGCACCAAGTTCGTGCGCATCGAGCGCCTGGTCTACGAGGCGGCTGCGCTTGTGCCGGGACTCGTGCCGACCAGGGCACAGGTCGAGGCCGAGGCGGCGCTGCGCCAGTCCGAGAAAGACGGCGTCGAGATCGACCAGGGCATCCTTTGCAACCAACTTCTGGCCGACCCCGAATGCGGGCTTCATCTCTGCCACGCCATGCTGTTGCCCCGCGAGGAATCGGCCGAAGCGCTCGCCAAGTTCCAGCGCGACGGACGCCTCGATCTCGAGTTCGCGCGGGTCGAACGCCAGGGCAAGGCGGCGGTGCTGCTGCTCGCCAACCTGCGTGGAGTT
>SCVT01000090.1 GCA_004296815.1 Reyranella sp.
AGGTCGTGCAGGCGCTGCGCGAACCATCCGCGCTGCTGCCGTTCGATCTGGGTAGCGTAAGAGGCCCGCGGCGGCAGGTCCGGGACGATGGTCCCCAGCTCGAACTGGTTGGCCCCCTCGTAGTAAACGACGAGATCGGGCGCGAGCGGCGCCACCTCGTTGGCCATGATCGCCGCGCTGTCCGGGGACTGGATGGCCTCCCGGCCCGCGTTGAGCACCTCGAACGTCACGTCGAGCTTCCTGGCCTTCGCCCACAGGTTCAGCCAGTTGCCGACGAACTCGGGGTACGACCAGGCAAAATGATGCGGCGCCACCGTCGTCGAGGCACCGAGGAAGGCGATGCGGATCGTCCCCGGCTGGCGGGCGACGGGCACCGGCGCTCCGCGAAATCCGTAGGCGTTGGTGACCAGGCCGATCGGCGTCGTCGCGTCGGGCAGGAAGCGATAGGGCGGATGCGGCGTACCACCGGGCGGGTCGTAGACGAAGAGCCGGCCCGGAGCATCCTTGAGGTACCAGTGCTTGCAGGGATCGCCGACGAAGGCGCTGTTCCAGGCCTTGAAGGCGTCGGCCCGACGCGTCGCGCCGCTGACACCGCTCAGCTCGATCTGGCGATCGAGCGCACGCCATTCGGCCGGGACCGGCTTGCGGTTGGGAAGCGGCGGCGGATCCTCGGCGAACCACGCGCGCTGCACCCCTGGCGCCAGCGCGATGGCGTCGAGGTGGCGCGTCGCCACCGACGGAGCGTCGCCTTCGAGCCAGCGGACCATCGCCTCGGCCGCTGCCGTGCACAGCACGACAGTGACGAGCACCAGCAGGACGTTCTTCAAGCCGTTTCGCACGTCAGCTTGTTAGTACGTCCGGCGCATCGATGCCAAGCGACATGCTATGACTCGCCGAGATCATGCGGAGAGCGGGATGCAGTTCGGTTGGCTCACACTTGCGATGTCGCCCTCGCCCGACGAGGACGGTGCGCGCATCGACCAGATCGTGGCGCAAGCCTGCGAGGCCGAGCGGCTGGGCTTCTCCGACGTCTGGCTGACCGAGCACTACTTCACCGGCGAGAGCGTCTATTGCGACTCGCTGATGTTCGCCGCCGCCCTCGCCATGAAGACCGAGCGGGTGCGGCTGGGCTTCGCGGTGGTGCAGACACCTTTCCATCATCCGGTACGCCTCGCCGTGCAGCTCGCCCTGCTCGACAATCTCAGCAAGGGCCGCATCGATGTCGGCATCGGCAAGGGCACCGCCTACAACGAGTACGAGTTCGTGGGCCATGGGCTGCGCAGCACCGACAGCCGCGAGCGCATGGAAGAGACCGTCGACATCCTGCAGCGCGCCTGGCGCGAGGCGCCGCTCGACTACGAAGGCCGCTTCCACAAGCTCCATGTCCCCGCGATCCGGCCGAAGCCCGTGCAGCTTCCCGGCCCGCCTTTGTGGCGCAGCGTGATCTCGCCCGGGTCCTTCAGGGAATGCGGCAAGCTCGGCGTGCCGATCCTGACCGCGCGCCTGCCGGTCGAGCGCATCAAGGAGCGGTGGGCGACCTATGCCGCCGGCATCGACGAGGGCGGCCACGATGCCGCGACGAAGGCGAGGCTCCTCGCCAAGAGCGCGCTGTGGCGCAACGTCTATGTCGCCGAGAGCGATGCCGAGGCCGAGGACACGCTGGCCGGGCTTCTGGTCGAGACGCGCGCCCACATGATGCACGTGCGCGAGGCCCACAATCCCGCGGACTTCGAGCCCGATCCGGCGACGCTCAACGCCTGGACCGACCCCAAGGTCCCCGACTCCGAGGCGATCCCGTTCGCGCTGCGCACCGGCTCGCTCTACGGCTCGCCCAAGAGGGTGCGCGAGCAGGTGGCCGAGCTGCGCGACGTCGGCGTCCAGCACCTTCTCTGCCAGACCGGCTTCGGCGCCATGAACCACGCGCAGAACCTCGCCTCGATGCGCCGCTTCGGCGAGCAGGTCATGCCGGCCTTCGCCTGAGCGGATGGCGCGCTCCTCCTACATCGACGCGCTCGATCGCTCGGGTCTTCTCATCGCCCTCGCGCGCTTCGACCCGCATGTCGCGGGTACGCCGCCGCTCGGCCTCGACCTGCCCGGGAGCGACATCGACGTGATCTGCCACGCGGCCGACACCGATGCCTTCACCCGGGCGGTGTGGGAGTTTGCCGGCGACTTCGAGGCGTTCGCCGTCCATCAGTGGACAGGAGACGGCAGGCCCGTCGTTGCCGCGTTCCGCGTCCATGGCTGGCCGGTCGAGCTGTTCGGCGATCCGAGGCCCGTCGCGCAGCAACCGGGCTGGCGTCATTTCGAGATCGAACGGCGGTTGCTGGCGCAGGGCGGCGATGACCTGCGGGCCGCCGTCATGAAGCGACGCCATAACGGCCTGAAGACCGAGCCCGCTTTCGCCGACGTGTTGCGACTCGCCGGCGATCCCTATGCAGCGTTGCTCGGCCTCGAAACGATGTCCGACGCCGAGCTCGCTCAGATGCTGAGGTCGAGCAGGTTGTAGTCCTTGAGGCTCGCTTTGGCGTCGAGGTCCCAGCGATAGGTCTCGCCGGCATCGGCGTGTGGCCGGTAGACGAACGGTGTCTCGTTCGGGAAGCGCGCGCGGCGGGCGTCGATGGCATAGCCGATCACCTTGGCGCGCTCGTGGATGCGCGCCGCGTCGTAGGTCGCGGCCTTGTTGTGGATGCCGCCCGCCGTGACGCCCAGCACCGAGCGGCGGCGATGGAAACCGAAGTTGATGGTGACGCGCCAGTCCTTGCTCGTGTTGGCGAAGGAGCCGTGCAGCGCCTGCCGGTTGGTCATGGCGACGTCGCCCGGCTTGCAGAGGATCGGCACCGCATCGGGCAACCGCTCGGTGCCGGCCTGCTCCGCCTGCGCCTTGATGTCGATCCTGCCGAGCTTGTGCGAGCCCGGCACGACCCAGACGCCGTTGGCCGCGGTGCAGCCGTAGAGCTGCGCCATGAAGTTGAAGCCGTGCACGCCCTCGTCCCAGGCCGCACTGTTCCAGTGCGTCGTGCCGTCCTGGTGCCAGGCGACCGAACCGCCGCGGCCCGGCTCCTTGATCCAGATCGCCTCGTTGAAGGGCGCGAAATCCGTGCCGTTGATCGCGGCCGCAACACCCAGCAGGCCGGGATGGCCGTAGACGCGAAGGGCCGCGTCGGAGAACTGCAGCGAGCCCAGGATCAGGTAGACCACTTCCTTGGGCGCGCCGGCTTGCGCCGCCGGCTCGTACATCTTCACGGGGTGGCGGCCGTTGGCGAGCTCGGTGCCGCCGAACGGATCGCCGAGCGGCTTGCACCAGTAGAGGTCGTTGGCCTTGCAGTCGCTGGCGAGCGCAGGCCGGCCCCGCGCGTCGACCGTGGCGCCCTTCTCCACGGGCAGTCGGTTCTGGATGTCGTGCAGGTCGCGCTCGATGTCGGCGAGCTCGTCGGCCTTCAACACGTCCTCGAAGACGTAGAAGCCGACGCGCCAGTAGGCCTCGACGATGTCGGGATGCAGCGCGCCGTCCGATGTGAAGCGGATCGGCCCGCGATTGCCGAGTGCGAGGGCACGCTTCTCGCCGTCCCTGAGATAGGCCTGCATCGCGGCCTCTTCCGGGCCGTAGTCGACGGCGCCGGCCGGGATGGTCTGGTCCATCGTCGCTTCCTCCGTTTTCTTGGGAGGAAGCCTAAGCCTGTCCGACGCCTGCCGCTAGGGATAGGTGATCGTCACCGGGAAGTTCGCCGCGCCGCCCTGGTAGCTGTAGGCGGCCGCGTTGAAGGACGGCGGGCCCATGCTGCCGGTGGCGTTGCGCGAGAAGCCGTAGCCCTCTTCCGGCTGGCCGAAGAAGCCGGTCCGCATCTTGGTCTCGCCCTTCTCGGCATGGAACAGCGCCACGGCGTAGGTGCCGGGCGGTACGTCGGTGAACACGCAAACCGCCTGCTGGTTCGCGATGTTGGCGATCACGCCCTTGAACTCCTGGCCGGACTTCGGGAAGGTCGCGGCCGAGTTGAACAGGCCACAGCGCACGTCGCCGTTGCTGTTGCGCAAGCCGCTGACCGGCACGCTGATCGTGTTGCCCGCCTGGGCGAAGGCCGAGCCCGCTGCGGCGAGCGCCCCCAGCACGAGAGCAAGCTTGATCGTCTTCATGATTGTCCTCCCCCTTGGTCCAGCCCAGATCTACTCGGCTTCCGCGACCGATTTGTTGCCGCCGAGCCCCAGCTTGTACGCGATGCCCAGCCGGATCGTGTGCGTCGACGGCTGCGTCGTCACGCCGGACACGACTTCCTTCTGCTCGTACTGGCTGTAGCGATATTCCAGCCGCGTCGTCCAGCCGCCGGTGATCACCGTCTCGATGCCGGGCGCCACCGCCCAGCCGTTCACCGTGGTGTCGCGCTCGCCGAACAGCGTGTTGCCGCCGGCGAGGACCGCCGTCGCCGTCGACTTGACGTTCATGCCGGTGTAGCCGACCGCGCCGTAGAGCAGGGTCGACGGCGTCGGCAGCCAGCCGAGGCGGCCCATCACGCTCCACTCGCGGTTGGGCGAGATCGCGGTGTAGGCGCTGCCGCCCGCCGTGCTGAAGGTCGAGGTGCCCTGCATGCCGGTCCACGAGAAGTCGCCCATGATGCCGACCAGCGCCTGACGGGCGAACTGGTAGTCGGCGCCGACGAACACGCCGCCCAGCAGCCCCTGACCACCGGTGTCGAAGGTGGCACTCGCGGCGCCCGCCGTCGCGGTCGTCGGCGAGAAGCTCATGCCGGCGCCGGCAGCGACGCCGGCATAGATGCCGGTCCAGTTGGTCGCCGGCTCGTTGAAGCTGCGGCCTTCCGAGGCGCCCATGCCGAGGCCGCCGAACTTGTAGCTGAGGCCCGCCCGCACCGCGTGCGTGTTGGGCTGCGCGTAGATGTTCCCGCCGACATGCTGGCGGGCATACTGGCTGTAGCGATATTCGAGCTTGGTCGACCAGCCGCCGCCCAGCATCGACTCGAAGCCCGGACCGAAGGTCCAGCCGTGGAAGGCATCCTCGCGCGAGAAGCTCGCCGTGGCGCCGCCGGCCGTCGCCGTGCCCCAGCTCCTGACATTCTGGCCGGTGTAGCCGCCGACCAGATAAAGGAGGGTCGAGGAGTTCGCGAGCATGCCGGCGCGGGCCAGCACCGCCCAGCTGAAGCTGGGTTGCGAGGTCACGCTGGCATTGAGGCCCGGCAGCGAGGCCGACGCGCTGCTCGACACGCTCGAGAGCGTGGCCTCGGCGAGAACGCCGATCACCGCCCGCGGCGCGATCTGGTAATCGACGCCGCCGTAGATCGAGCCCAGCACGCCGCTGCCGCCCGAGCCGTTGAAGCCCACGCCGACCGCGCCGGTGTTGGTATCGGTATGGTTGACCGTGCCGCCCGCGCCGAACGCGCCGCCGACATAAAAGCCGGTCCAGACGGGGCCGAAATCCTTGGCCGGGATGGAGACCTGCTGTGCCTGTCCGGCAGCCGGGAGCGCCACGCTCGCCGCGAGCAGCGGCGCGATACCGAGTCTGAACGACATAATCTTGCTGCACCCCAAACCGTTACACGGCGGGGTTCAACCTATCACAGAACGCGCAGTCTGTCTGCTACCGCACCGTTACGGACAGTCGCCCAGGCGCTTGCCGCTGAGCTCGCTGCTGCCCTTGAGCTTCATGCCCTTGTTGTCGCTCGCCTCGAGCTGGCCTTTGCCCTGGTAGCTGGTGGCCGTGTAGGTGATCTCGGCCTTCGCGGTGACGCCCGGCACGGTGTCGGTCGGCGGGCAGGTCAGCGTCGCGGTGAGGACGCCGGCCTTCTTCGGCCCTTCCGAGTACGTGCAACCGTGCTGCTTCATCTCGTCGGGCGTCGGGAAGAGCAGCCGCTCGAGCTGCGCCTCGTCGCCCTTGAGGCAGACCTTCTTCGAGGTGGCCGGCATCGACTGCACGCCCTCCATCGAGGACTTCTCCGAGGTCTCCCATTCGCCGGCCTGGATGGCGGTCTGCGCGACGGCGCCCGCGCCAGCCAGCGCGACGGCGGCGGCGGTCATCAGTGACAACAGCTTCATGTCTGCTCCTTGGGAAGACTCTCGATCCAGCGTCGTGCCGGCTCTGTCTCGCGGAACACCCGCATCGGCCGGTCGGCGGCCGCGAGGATGCCGAGCACGCGGCTCACCAGCTCGATCTTGTCGTCGGGCACCACGATCGCCAGCGGTCCGACCTCGCCCCGTGCGTGGAAGCTGCGGAACATGGCACCGAGCGCCATCATCTCCTCGGGCCCCATCGCGGTGTCGCCGCGGCTGGCATCGAACAGCTTGCGATAGGGCAGCGCCTTGGCACCGACCAGAGCGTCGAGATAGGTCTGGATCTCCGCGCGTGTGACCTCGCCGTCGACGACGGCGACGACGAGCCGTTCCCTCGAATCGATGGTCCAATGCAGCGGCATGCGACCTTGTGCCAGCACGCGCGCCAAAGTGCCAGCAAAGGCGCGGGCTTTTTTTGGTTACATCGAAAGGTCGGGCCACCGCACGACCAGTGCAGCAACGATGCGCTCGATCGCTGCCGCCATCGCGCGCTCTCCCTTGAACGCCGACGCCCCGCTCGACGGCGGCAGCAGATCCACACGGATGCTTCTCGGATCGAGCGCGTACATCAATGAAGTGTCTATTTCATCGGCATCCGCTGCTTTGGATGCATCGGCACCGACATGCACCACGAGCGTCGCCGCTTCAGGTGGTGCGCACGGCCCGCCCGAAAAACTCGCATCGACCACGACGAGCCGCGTGATGCCGAGCGATTTCAGTCCGGCTGCGCGGCCCGCCAACTCTTGCTCCAGCGTTTCGCGCGTCGCGATCACCGGCAGGCGATCGACCAGTCGCTGCCCGACGGCGCGGGCGATCGCGGCGCCGGTCTTGATCGGCAGCCAGTCCGGCAGGGCGGTCGCGGCGAAGGCGGGAACGACGACGACGGCGTCATCGTCGAAGCGCGCCTGGAGGTCAGGCAGGGTGAGGTCGTCGAGCCAGGCGCCGCGCGGGTTGGTCATCGGCGCCAAGCTAGCATGTGCTACGCTCGCTTCAATGAACCCGGTCGTCCGCCTGCTGCGACGCATGGGCAGCGTGGCGACGACGCTGCTGCCCTTCTCGCTGCTGCTCGGGCTCCTGTTCCAGGACTTCGCCGCCGCGATGCGGCCTCTCCTGATGCCGCTCGCCGTGCTGCTGCTCATGCTGGCGCTGGCCCGCGTCGACTGGGATCGGCTGGCCGCCCTGCTGCGCCGGCCGGGCCTCGCGATCGCGCTGTCGCTCGTGAACCTGATCGTCGTGCCGCTCGTCGTCTGGCCGATCTGGCAGGGGCTCGGCCTGTGGCCCGGCCTGATCGCCGCGCTCTGCCTCAGCGCCATGGCGCCCGGCATCATCTCGGCCGCGACCACCGCCACGTTCCTGCGGCTCGACGCCTCGCTCGCGCTGCTGATCTCGCTGTTCACCAACTTCCTCGTCCCCTTCACCCTGCCGCCGCTGGCGCTGTGGCTGCTGGGCCTCGATCTCAAGATCGGCCTGTTCGACCTCAGCCTGCGGCTGGCATTGATCGTCACCCTCGCCCTGATCGGCGCCGTCGCGATCCGCCGCTGGATCGGACCGCGCCTCAAGGAGCAGGGCCCGACGCTCGACGGCGTGTCGGTCATCGTCCTCATGGTCTTCGCCATCCCGCTGATGGACGGCGTGGTGGCCCGCGCGCTCGCCGAGCCGCTGAAGCTCGCGGGCTTCATCGCCGGCGCCTTCGGCGGGATGATCCTCTGCAACCTCGTGATGGCGCTGGGCACGCTCCCCTTCCTCGACCTGCGCACCGCACTGACCGCAGGCTACTGCTCGGGCGGCCGGCACAATGCGCTCTTGATGGCGGTGCTGCCCGTCACGGCCGACCCCGACATCTTCCTGTTCATCGCGGCCGTCCAGTTCCCGATCTACATGATCCCGACGATGCTGCAGCCGATCTATCGACGACTGCTCAGGCCTGCGTAGAAGCCCTTCAGCAGATCGAGCACGTCGAGCAGCGGCCGGCCGAGCTCTCTCTCCAGCGCCTTCCTGTACGGCGGCAGGTTGGTGCACTCGAGCACGACCACCTCGATATCGGGATGCTTCGTCACCAGCTCACGTCCCGCCGCCACGACCTCGCGCTCCACCGTGTCGCGATCGAGCGTGAGACCGTTGCGCAGGAACGTGGCCGCGAAGGAACTGTCCTCGGGCAGGCCGACGACCGGCGTGTCCTCGGGCGCGCCGACGGCACGGAAGTGGGCCGGCGTCAGGTTCCTGGCCGAGGCGGTGAGGACGCCGGCCTTGCGGCCACCGAGACTCTTTATATGCAGCAGCGCGGAGGTCGCGACCGGTACCGGCGACACGGCGGCGAGATCGTCCTGGTAGAGGGCGAGGAAACCGCAGCTCGTGCTGAGCCCCACCGCGCCTTCGGCGGCCAGCGCCTCGGCATTGGCCTTCAACGCCGCCAGCACGCGCGGCCGGTCGGGATGGGCGGCGACGGCGTCGGACGAGCCGATGCCCTGCATGGTGCGGAAGATCACCGGATGGTCGTAGGACTGCGCATTGCCGACATCGCCCACGATGCGCGGGAAGCGCGTGTCGAGCATCAGGATGCCCAGAGGAGCTTGGGGCGGTTTCTGCTCAGACATTGCGCCTCGCGATCGACTTGCCGGCCACGTAGCCCAGAGTGAGGAACGGCCCGATGGTGGTGCCGGCGCCCACCGCCTTGGTGCCGATCGGGCTCGCTGCGGCGAGGCCCGCCGCGTAGAGCCCGCCGATCACGCTGCGGTCGGCCCGCAGCACCTGGCCGTAGCGGTTGATGCGTGGCCCGCCCTTGGTGCCGAGACTCACATAGAGGAAGGGTGCGGCGTAGAACGGCCCCTGCTCGACCGTGCCCAGCGCGCGGTCCTTGGTGTAGAAGCGCTCCCACACCGTCTCGCCGCGATGGAAGTCGCGATCGACGCCTTCCTTTGACCAGCCGTTGAAGCGGTCGACCGTGGCGCGCAACGAAGCCGGATCGAGACCGATCTCCTCAGCCAATGCTTCGAGCGTGTCGGCCTTGCGGATGAAACCCTTCTCCTTCGCGCCGAAATGCATGGAGAGCGTCATGGCCTTCGCATAGCGCGAATCGAAGATGCGCCAGGCCGGCAGATGGAGATGTTTCCCGTCCGGTCCGCGCTCGTCGATCG
>SCVT01000729.1 GCA_004296815.1 Reyranella sp.
CAGGCCAAGGCGCTGGACAAGATGCTGACCGAGGCGGCCCGCAAGCTCGACCGGGTGGTCGAGATGGAAGTCGACGAGAAGGCGCTGACCGAGCGCATCGTCGGCCGGTTCTCCTGCGCCAAGTGCGGCACGGGCTACCACGACAAGTTCAAGCGGCCGAAGGCCGAGGGCGTCTGCGACGTCTGCGGGGGCAAGGAGTTCACCCGCCGCAAGGACGATAATGCAGAGACCATGAAGACGCGTATGGCCGCTTACCGGGCTCAGACCGAGCCCCTGTTGCCCTACTACAGCGCCCGGGGGGTGCTCAGGAAGGTCGACGGGATGGCCGCGATGGACGAGGTTTACCGCCAGATTTCGGGGGTTTTGGCGGGGACTTGACAAGGTTGAGTTCCGTTGACTCGGGGGCGCAGGTACATATAATCGCGCGCTTTTCCGGGGCCAGCGGAACATGATACGGGCGCGCGCAAGCGCGCCGTAAGTCTTTGAAGGAGTTGGACTTTGGCTCGTATAGCCGGTGTGAACATTCCGACCGCCAAGCGTGTGGTTGTCGGGCTTCAGTACATCCACGGGATCGGCCTGGCGAAAGCCAAGGAGATCTGTGGAAAAGTCGGGATCGACGAGTCGCGCCGCGTGAACACGCTGAGCGACGACGAGGTCATCCGCATCCGCGAGACCATCGACCGCGACTATTCGGTCGAGGGCGACCTGCGTCGCGAGGTGGCGATGAACATCAAGCGATTGATGGACCTCGCCTGCTATCGCGGCCTGCGGCATCGCCGCGGCCTGCCGGTTCGTGGCCAGCGCACGCATACCAATGCGCGCACCCGCAAGGGTCCGGCCAAGCCGATCGCCGGCAAGAAGAAAGTCACGAAGTAAGTCGAGGGGAACCGGATCATGGCCAAAGCTGCTGCTGCCGCTTCGGGCGGCGCCACCGCCGGCGCGCGTCCCCGTCGCAAGGAACGCAAGAACATCATCGCGGGCGTCGCTCACGTGAACGCCTCGTTCAACAACACGATCGTCACCATCACCGACGCGCAGGGCAATGCGATCGCCTGGTCGTCGTCGGGCCAGCAGGGCTTCAAGGGCTCGCGCAAGTCGACGCCGTTCGCCGCCCAGATGGCGGCCGAAGGCGCCGGCCGCAAGGCCATGGAGCACGGCATGCGGACGATCGAGATCCTCGTGCGCGGACCCGGGTCGGGACGCGAGTCGGCACTGCGTGCGCTGCAGGCTGTCGGGCTGGCCGTGACGTCGATCCGCGACGTGACGCCGATCCCGCACAACGGCTGCCGCCCGCCCAAGCGTCGTCGCGTCTGAGTTTGCGCCGGCGCGCCCGCCGCGCCGCGCTTTTTGAATTGTGTCGCGCGCCCTCCGGGGCGTCGCGTTGAACAACCGGTCTAGAGAGGTAGCCCCCGTGCTTCAGAAGAACTGGCAAGATCTCATCAAGCCGGAGAAGCTTGTCACCGAAGCCGGCGTCGATTCCGGTCGCACCGCGACCATCGTCGCCGAGCCGCTGGAGCGCGGCTTCGGTCTCACGCTCGGCAACGCGCTGCGCCGCGTCCTGCTGTCGTCGCTGCAGGGTGCCGCCGTCACGTCGATCAAGATCGACAACGTGCTGCACGAGTTCTCGTCGATCCCGGGCGTCCGCGAGGACGTGGTCGACATCGTGCTGAACATCAAGGCGATGGCCGTGAAGATGCAGGGCGACCGCCCGCAGCGTCTCTACCTGCGCGCCGTCGGCCCCGGCGAAGTCACCGCCGGCATGATCGAGCTGCCCGGCGACGTGTCGATCATGGATCCGAAGCACCTGATCTGCACGCTCGACGACGGCGCCTCGATCTCGATGGAGCTGATGGTCGCCACCGGCAAGGGCTACATCCCGGCCTCGGCGAACCGTCCGGAAGATGCGCCGATCGGCCTGATCCCGGTCGATTCGGTGTTCAGCCCGGTCAAGCGCGTCTCCTACAAGATCGAGAACAGCCGCGTCGGACAGGTCACCGACTACGACAAGCTGTCGATGACGGTCGAGACCAACGGCACGACGCGTCCGGACGACGCCGTGGCGCTCGCCGCCCGCATCCTGCAGGACCAGCTCCAGCTCTTCATCAACTTCGAGGAGCCGCGCGAGGTTCGCAAGGAAGAGCAGCAGGACGACTTCCCGTTCAACCGCAACCTGCTGCGCAAGGTCGACGAGCTCGAGCTGTCGGTCCGCTCGGCCAACTGCCTGAAGAACGACAACATCATCTACATCGGCGATCTGGTTCAGAAGACCGAGGCGGAGATGCTGCGCACGCCGAACTTCGGCCGCAAGTCGCTGAACGAGATCAAGGAAGTGCTGGCCGGCATGGGCCTCCACCTGGGCATGGAAATCCCGGGCTGGCCGCCGGACAATATCGAAGAGATGGCCAAGCGGCTGGAAGAGCCGTACTAGGCCGACGAGAAGGAATTAAGTCATGCGTCACAACAATCGCGGCCGGAAGTTCCACCGCACGGCTGAGCATCGCAAGGCGATGTTCATGAATCTCGCCGGTGCCCTCATCAAGCACGAGCAGATCACGACCACGCTGCACAAGGCGAAGGACCTGCGTCCGATCGTCGAGAAGCTGGTCACGCTC
>SCVT01000091.1 GCA_004296815.1 Reyranella sp.
CGGCGACGGCCATCTCGGTGGTCGGCCGTGGCGAGCAGGGTCTGCTGGTGCAGACCGGCCCGAACGTCCGCGAGCCGCAGAACCGCCGCGTCGAGATCGTCATCCAGTAAGCTGGACGACCCTGGACAAGGAAGAGGCGGCCCTCACGGGCCGCCTTTTTCTTTGTCTGCACGCCCGCGGCGGCGTTTCGCGGGCCGGCGTCGTCCGTGGCCGGATCGTGGCATCTGCGGGGCAGCGCGCAACCTTCCCCTATCTGGAGCATTTCCTTTCATGCTTCCGTTTGCTGGCGGACGGACGCTGGCGCCCGAGGTCGATCGCCCTGGGCAGGGAAAGGGCGGGAAATGGCAGGAGTAACCCCGGAGCGGGCGAGTGCTCCGCGGCAGGCGATTCTGGTGGTGGAGGACGTCATCCTGGTGCGGATGCTGGTGGCCAAGCATCTGCGCGAGAGCGGATTCATGGTCATCGAGGCAGGCGGCGCCGCCGACGCCCTGCATCATCTCGAGGAGAGCGACGAGATCGGCGTGGTGTTCAGCGACGTCGCGCTCAGCGAGGGCGGCGACGGCTTCTCGCTCGCCGAGCAGATCCACGAGCGCTGGCCCGAGGTGCGCGTCGTGCTGGGCAGCGGCATCGACGACGTGGCGGCCCGCGCCTGGCGCGCCAACTACCCGGCACCGATCCTGCGCAAGCCCTACGATCTGCCCGAGGTTGCCAACCGCCTGAGCACCATGCTGCAGGAGCTGTCGTAGCGGCCGTTTCTTCAGTGCCGGCGATGCTGGTGGCGGCCCGGATCTTTCCCGTCTGAATAGCCACGCAGCTCGCCATATCGCGCGACCTGTGCCGGGCTCAGCATCGCCACGGTAGCGAGATGGTAGCGAAGATGGGTGGCGCGCAGTTCACCCTGCAGCGCGGCGACCGCCTGCGTTCCCTCGGCAAGGCTCGCCTCGGTGATGCGGCGCTCGGCAAACTGGCGATCGAGCGCGGTCTCGGCGGCGATCAGCCTCTCGCCGACTCCGATCGCCTCCTGGCGCATGGCGGCGAACAGCGCCTGCACCTTTTCCTTCTGCGCCCCGTCGAGCGCCAGCCGGTCGGCGAGCTCGAGCACGTGCATCGGGCCGGGATAGCCGTTGAGCTCGGCCGCCAGTGCGAGCCCCATGCCGCGGCCGGCGCGCAGATCGTCGATCTGCTGCGGCGACAGCGCCTTGACGCTGCGTGTCTCCTGGCCGGCATAGGGTTGGGGTGACTGGGCCGAGGCCATCTGCGCCATCAACGCCATCAGTGCCACGACGGCGATCCATGTCTTCATTGGCAGCAGCTTCCTTGCTGGATGGGGGAGCGTGGGACCGCTCCGTACGAACAATAGACTCAGCAACCCCCGGCCTTGGGGCGCAGCACGGTTCCGCAGCCCTTGCAGTCGTAGAAATACTGGCAGGCGTCGACCGGCAACTGTTCGGTTTCGCGGTGGCCGCAACCCGGGCAGGTGATCGTGGAGGTGAGGAGTGCGTCCATGCCGACAGGGTGGCGCGCCAGAAACGAAAAAGCCACCGCTCCTGCGGTGGCTTCTTCATCGAGCAGGTGTGCCGCTTACGGGCAGCCCGGGCAGCAGGCCAGGGCAGGCGCGACGGTCACGGCGAACGTCATGAGGGTGGCGACGAGCAGCTTCATGGGAACCTCCTGTGGAGCGCGATCCTGCCGGCGCGTCCGATGCGTGTCACGCACCGACAGATGCCGACATCAACTCTCAGCAATCCGACTTGCGAATCGACCTCAGCGCGCGCGATCGCCCGCCAGCTCAGCCGGCCGCATGATCAGGAAGGCAGCGAAGCCCAGGGCCATGAAGGCGGCGACGACCAGGAAGGCGATGGCCCAGGCGAAGGGCGAGGCGCCGCCCGCGAGGTCGAGCGTCCAGCCGACGATCAGCGGACCGACGAAGCCGCCGGCGTAGCCCAGCGTCGAGTGGACTGCGAGCGTGGCACCGCGGCGCGCGGGTTCCGCATTGCCCGCCGCGCCCGCCGTCACCGAGGAGGAGTCGAGCCACACCACCATGCCGTAGACGACGATGAGCACGACCGCGAGCCAGTAGCTCAGCGGGCCGGCGAGGCCGACCACGGCGGCGAAGAGGATCGAGAGGACCATCGCGGCGCCGACGAGGCGGCGGCGGCCGAAGCGGATCGAGGCCTCGTTGCCCACGATGCTGGTGAGCGTTCCGAGCAGCGCCAGGATGGTGACGACGAGGGCGGGCGAGAGGGTGGAGTCGGCGAAGCCCGTGTAGGAGGCGACGAAGGCGAGGAACGCCACGCCCCAGCCGCGCAGCGCGCTCATCTCGAGCGTGTGCACGCAATAGACGACCGAGTAGGCGAAGGCCGATTTGTTGCGCACCACCGGCCGGAAGTCGAACAGCCCGCCGCCGCTCGCTTGTCGCCGAGGTGCCGGCGGCCGCGTCGGCACGGCGAACGCCACCATCGTCCAGGCGATCGCCGCCGTGACGGACGAGATCACGAAGGCGGAGCGCCAGCCGAACTGGTCGGCCAGCACGTCGCCCAGCAGGAAGGACAGCGCGCCCGAGATCCCGATGCTCGCGGCGTGGCCGGTGACGGCGCGCGACATGGTCTTGGCATCGACCTGGTCGGCGAGCAGCTTCAGGCCGGTCATGTAGGTGCCGGCCCAGCCCATGCCGGCCAGCGCGCGCGTGAAGAAGGCCGACCAGAAGCCGTCGGCGCAGAGGCCGAACAGGAGATGGCCGGCCACGGTGCAGGCGACGCCGAACAGGTAGACCTTCTTGGCGTCGATCCGGTCGGTCAGCGTCACCAGCACCGGCACGGAGACCATGTAGGTGCCGAAGAAGATCGCGGTGATCCAGCCGGCCTCGCTGTTGGTGAGCTGCCAGAGCTGCATCATCTGCGGCAGCAGCGCCGGCCAGAAGCCGGCGCCGAGCTGCACGAAGACCTGGGCGGCGCAGACGACGAGGACGAGGCGCAGGCCCGAGTTCATGCTGTCCGCCGCCAGAGGCTCGCCCAGCCGAGTGCGAGGCCCGCAGCCGTGAGGGTGAGGAAGATCGAGTAGGCGGCGATCGGCGACCAAACGAGCGGCAGCGGCCCGAGCGCAGCCCCCGAGACGCCGATCACGAATGTGGTGCCGCGGATGGAGCCGAGATGCGCCGTGCCGAAGGCTTCGGCGAGGCCGGCCGAATGGGCGACCTGGAGCGTTGCGATCATCACACCCAGCGCTACCGCATAAGCGAGGCTGCCGCCAAGCCCCGTCATGACGGATACGACCGAGAAGGCGAGGATCGCCAGGCCGAGGATGCCGACGGGCCGCGCACCGAAACGGTCGACCAGCAGCCCGGCGACCAGAGTCATCGCCGCCTGCGAGACGGTGACGGCGCCCAGCAGGGCGATGGCCGCGCCACGGTCGAGGCCCGCTGCGCCCATCGCGCGGACATGATCGAGCAGCAGCGCGGTGTTGACGGCGTTGACCAGCAGCGTCAGCGCAGCGAGATACCAGAAGTCGATGGTGCGTGCGGCCTCGGCAAGCGTCGGGCCCTCTGCCGTGTTGCCGGCCGACGCCGGTCGCGGGCGGCCGAAGTCGCGGGTCGCGCCGTGCTCCTCGGGCTTGTTGCGGTAGAGGGCGAGGCCGACCGGCAGCATGATCGCGAGCACGCCGGCGCCGAGCGACAGATAGGCGGCGCGCCAGCCGTCGGTCAGGGCGATCACTTCGGCGAGCGGCGGCACGACGAGGCCGCCAAGCGCCAGGCCCATCATGGCGAGCGCGGTGACGCGACCGCGGTAGCGGTCGAACCAGAGATTGACCATCTGCGAGGTGACGAGGCTCAACCCCGCGATTGCCGTCGCGCGCAGCAGCACGAAACCCAGGCCGAGCGACCAGGCGTTCCAGGCGACGCTCATCCAGGCGCAGGCGCCGCCGAGGCCCACGACGACGGGAACGACGAGGCGGCGCGGCCCAAAACGGTCGACCTGCCGGCCGATCGTCGGCGCCGTCAGGATGCCGAGGAAGGTGCCGACGCTGTAGAGCACCAGCACCGTGTCGCGGGACAGGCCGAGATCGGCGGCGATGGAGTCGATGAAGCCCGACACGCCGACGGTCTGGCCGGGCGTCGTGGCGAAGATGCCGATCAGCGCAGCAACGGCAACGAGCGAACCGCGTGCCGCCGAACGCGCCGGGTCAGTCGGCATGAGCTTCGGTCGCAACGGGTTGGCGAATCATGCAAAGCGAGATGAAGGCGACAATGCACAGCGCGGAGGACACGACCAGCACGCCGGCGCCCAGACGGTCGATCAGCAGGGCGAACACGAACGGCGCGCCGGCCGACAGGAAACGCGACGGGGCGCCCAGCAGGCCGAGCCGGTAGCCGTAGTTCTTCGGGCCGTACAGAGCGAGTGGCACCGTGCCGCGCGCGATGGTGATGATGCCGTTGCCCATGCCGTGCAGCACGGCGAAGGCGCTGGCAGCGATGCCGCCACCCGCCGCGAGGATGACGGCGCTGCCCGCCGGATGCGTCGTCATGGACAGCCGCCCCGACACCAGCGGGTGGAAGCGGCTGAGCAGGCTCGCCTCGAAAATCCGCGCCGCCACCTGCGCAGGGCCGATCAGGGCGCCGGCAGCGATGGCCTGGGTCGGCGTCGCGCCGGCCGCTTCCATGATGCGGGGAAAGTGGGCGGCCATGCCGGCCGTGACGATCCACGCCGCCGAGAAGGCGATGGCCAGCAGCACCATGGTGCGGTCGAGCGGCACGGGCTCGTCGGCGGCCTTGAGCGTGGTGGCGAGATCCTTCGGGCGCGGCAGGAAGAACCAGTTGCAGGGCAGGCCGATCACGATGTGCGCGGCGGCCCAGGCGAGGCAGGTCTCCCGCCAGCCGATCTCGGCGGCGCCCCATGCGGTCAGGGGCCAGCCGATCGTGCTGGCGAAGCCTGCCAGCAGGGTAATGCCGGTGATCGCGCCGCGTGCATCGCGTCCGTAGAGACGGCCGAGGGCGGCGAAGGCGGAGTCGTAGAGGCCGAGCCCCATGCCGGTGCCCATCAGCACCCAGGCAGCGGCGAAGGGCAGGAAGGAATGCGACTGGGACAGCAGAATCAGCGCAGCGGCGAACAGGATGTTCGCGGCCGACAGCACGCCGTTGCCACCGGCGCGATCGATGATGCGTCCGACCTTGGGGCCGATCAGCGCCGAGATGATGAGCGAGGCCGAGAAGGTCCCGAAGTAGAGTTCGATCGAGAGGCCGATGTCGCGCGCCATCTCGTCCGCCAGCACGGCGGGCAAGTAATAGGTCGACCCCCAGGCGAGCGTCTGCGCCGTTCCGAGAACGATGATCGTCGAGAGACGGCTGCGATCCATCAGTAGGCGGGAGTCTCCGGCTCGAGCGGGATCACCCATTCACGGTCGGGCGCGATGACGGCGCCGCCGCGCAATTTGCCGCGTTCGACGACAGGCCACTTGGCGAGCAGCGCCTGGGGCAGCTCGCGACCGTCGGCGGCCGACAGCCAGAGGCGCATCAGGTGGCGCTTCGGCCTGGGCGGCGGATGGTCGACGTAGGCGGTGCGGGCGTGGAACACGACGTGATTGTGGATGTACTGGATGTCGCCCGGCTGGAACGGGATGCTGAGGCAGAAGCGCGGATCGGCGCAGAGGTCGTAGAAGAGGTCGAGCGCCTCCGAAAGCTGCGGTGTCAGCGGCGGCGCATCCTCGAAGCGGCGCACCGATTCGACATACTGGCGCACCGGCGCGAAGCCGGTGAACGAGTCGCGGCTCCAGTGGAACAGCGGCATCTCGTACCAGCCCTTGCCGCCGGCCGGCACCTCGCCGCGGCGGTCCATCGGGATCGGGCCGTACAGCGCGGCGCAGAGGTCGGGCCGCGTGCGCATCATCTCGTCGTGCACCGACACGCCGCTCACGATCGCGCTCTCGCCGCCCGACTGCGAGACGGCGAGGCAGAGCAGCGCCACCACGTCGCAGGAGTCGACATGGAAGGACAGCTCGGCGTTGGTCTGGGTGATGCGCTTGTTCGTGTCGTTCACCGACGTGCCGATGTCGATCACATGGCCGATCAGGTGGCCGTTGCGGTTCTGCGGCACCGGATCGCCGATATGGCGCGAGACGCCCCAGTAGACGCGCATGCGGAAGTCGGCATCCCAGCGCTCCACGGGAAGGCCGCGCAGGTAGCCGAAGCCCAGCTCGTTCAGGATGCCGTGGCGGAGCGTCGCGAGCCTGGGCGCGAGGCCGGGCAGGGGAAACCGCTCGCGCGTGATCTTCGCGATGTCGAGGCCGGCCGCCTTGGTCGCGGCGGCGGCGGCCTCGATCTCGGCGATGTCCTGCGGCGTGACGTGCATCGCCCAGGACTCGTAGTCGTGGAAGGCTTCCGCGCGCCAGGCGAAGGAGCCGCCGATCGGGCCGCCGGGCATCGGCGGCACCATCGAGCGGGCAGGGCTGGGAGCGGTGCGGCTGGCGGCGGCTTCCATCTGCTCCTCCGTCTATGCCTTGGTGGACGGTCCGCAGCAGCCGCTGGCCGCCGGCTTCGCGACCGGCGCCGCTGCCTTCGGTGCGCAGCACGCGGATGCCGCAGGCACCGGCTCGACGGCGGCCGCCGGCGCGGGGCAGCAGCCGCCGGCGGTCGCCGTGCCGTCCGCCGCGACCGACGGCGCCGGGCCGTTGCACACGCCGGTCTCGGGCAGCACCAGCTCGACACGACGCGACGCCTCGTGATCGCCCGCGATCTCGGCGGCGATCGAGCGGACCTGCTCGTAGCCCGTCATCATCAGGAAGGTCGGCGCGCGGCCGTAGGACTTCATGCCGGCGATGTAGAAGCCCGCCTCGGGATGGGCGAGCTCGCGCGCGCCGTGCGGCCGCACCGTGCCGCAGCTGTGCAGGTTGGGGTCGATCATCGGCGCCAGCACCGGCGTGCTTTCGACCGCGGGATCGAGCGAGAGGCGCAGCTCGCGCAGGAAATCGAGCTCGGGCCGGAAGCCCGCCGCGACGACCAGCTCGTTCACCGTGACGTAGCGGCCGCAGGCCGAGCCGGCGGCGATGCGCAGGTGATCGCCGTCGCGCTTGATCTGGCTGACGCCGAACGAGGTCTCGCTGCAGATCTTGCCCGAGGTGACGAGGGTGGCGAACGCGGTGCCCAGCGCACCGCGCGCCGAAAGCTGGTCGGCCGAGCCGCCGCCGAACGACTTCGACGGATCATTGCCGCGCAGCAGCCAGACGATCTCGGTGGTCGGCACCTGCTCCTTGAGCTTGGCGAGGTCGATCAGCGTGCCGATGGCGGAGTGGCCGCCGCCCAGCACCGCGACGCTGCGGCCGGCATAGCGCGCGCGGTCGCGGCCCAGCACGTCGGGCATGCCGTAGGCGATGCGGTCCTGCACCTCGCGCTCGCCGACCGCCGGCAGGCCGTTGGCGCCGGCCGGGTTGGGCGAGAACCAGGTGCCGGTGGCGTCGATCACCGCGTCGGCGGTGAGGCGCTCCGGACCCTTGCCGTTCTGGTAGCGGATCTCGAAGGGCGCTTCCTCGCGGCCTTTCGTCTTCACCTTGTCGAAGCCGATCTTGCCGACGCTGGTCACCAGGCTGTTGGTGCGGATGCGATCCTTCAGCCGGGTGCGCGTGGCCAGCGGCTCGAGATAGTGCTCCAGCAGCTCGGCGCCGGTTGGATAGGCGTCGGGCTGCGGCTTGTTCCAGCCGGTCTCGGCGAGCAGGCGCTCGGCCGCCTTGTCGATGTTGTATTCCCAGGGCGAGAAGACCTGCACGTGGCTCCACTGGCGCACGGCGTGGCCGACCGTGGCGCCGGCTTCGAGCACCACCGGCTCCAGCCCGCGCTCCAGCAGGTGCGCCGCGGCGGCGAGGCCGACGGGGCCGGCGCCGAGGACGGCGACGGTCTTGGGCTTGGTGATCGAGTCGGGCATTTGAGGTCTCCTATCCTTCTAGAATCTTGGAAATATTCGGCAAAAAAGAGAGCCGTTCAGGCGACGCGCGGCACCGCCACCGGTGGGCAGGAGCCCTCGGCGCAGCACTGCTCGGCCATGAAGCCCAGCAGCTCGTGCATCATTTCGTAGTTGGCATGGCAGACCAGGGTCGTGCCTTCGCGGACCTGGGTGACGAGGCCCACGATCATCAGCGACTTGATGTGGTGCGAGAGGGTCGAGGCCGCCGTGTCGAGCTTGGCCTGCAGGCGGCCGACCGGCATGCCCTCGGCGCCCGCGCGCACAAGCGCGCGGTAGATCTTGAGGCGGGTCGGGTTGCCCAGGGCTTCGAGCCGGGCAGCGGCATCGTCGAGCTTCATGAGGGTGAATGTAGGCCGGCTGGCGGGAGAGTCAACTATATTTCTAGAATTTTAGAAGTATGGTTGGGGAGCGCAAAGGTGGCGATCCAGCAGACGAGCAGCATCGCCGCCGATCCGGCGAGGCAGCCTTCGATGCCGCCCCACTGGTAGAGCAGGCCGGAGAGCAGCGTGCCCGCGAGCCGGCCCGCCGCATTGGCCGCGTAGTAGAAGCCGACATCCTCGGCCGCCTTCTCCGAGCCGGCATAGGCCAGGATCAGGTAGGAGTGCAGCGAGGAATTGACCGCGAAGGGAAGCGCGAAGATCGCGAGTCCCGCCACCAGGAGAAGGTCGGGGTGTACGCCGAGGCCGGCATTGAGCGCGAGCGCCAGCACGAGCGGCACGGCGAAGAGCAGTCCGGCCCACAGTCGTGCGCCCGGCACCTCGCGGCTGAGCCCGTCGGTGCTGCGCGGCACCAGCGCCGGCGCGAGTGCCTGCACGCCGCCATAGGCGATCGTCCAGGCCGCCAGGAAGGCGCCGACCTCGACGAAGCGCCAGCCGGCGGCATAGAGGAAGACCGGCAGGCCGACGACGAACCAGACGTCGCGCGCGCCGAACATGAAGATGCGCGCCGCCGCCAGCAGGTTGATGCCGGCCGACTTGGCGAACAGCTCGCGCATCGTCCTCGAGGCCTTGGCCTTGCCGAGCTCGCGCGGCAGCAGGACCAGCCCGGCGAGCAGGACGATGCCCAGCAGCGCCGCCATCGACCACAGCGCCACACGGAAGCCCACCGTGTCGAGCAGCAGGCCGCCCACGAAGAAGCCGACGCCCTTCATGGCGTTCTTCGAGCCGGTGAAATAGGCCACCCACTTGAAGAGCCGGCCTGCGCCGGTACCGGCCGTGGCCTTGATGGCCGACTTCGACGCGGTCTTGGTGAAGTCCTTGGCCAGCCCCGCGATGCCCTGCGCCGCGACCACCCACGCCACCGACGCGGCGGCGGTCCACGCGGGATCGAGCGCGGAGAGCATGACGAGGCCTGCGATCTGCAGCGCCTGTCCCGCCATCAGCATGCGCGGGATGCCGAAGCGCACCGCCAGCCAGCCGCCCGCGAGGTTGGCCACGATGCCCGCGAACTCGTAGAGCAGGAACAGGAAGGCCAGCACGAACGGCGAGTAGCCGAGCTTGAAGAAGTGCAGCAGCACGAGCATGCGCAACGCGCCGTCGATCAGGGTGAACCCCCAGTACGACGCGGTGACGACCAGGTAGTCGCGCGTCCCGGCGCCCATCACGCTCCCGCTGCGATCACTTTCCGGGCGAGGTCGACCATGCGGCAGACATAGCCCACCTCGTTGTCGTACCAGGCATAGACCTTGAGCATCGTGCCGTCCGTGACCATCGTGCTCTCCGCATCGACGATCGAGCTGCGCGTGTCGTTGCAGTAGTCGGCCGAGACCAGCGGCCGCGTCTCGTGGCCCAGGATGCCGGCCAGCGGCCCCTTGGCCGCCGCGGCGAACAGGCCGTTGACCTCCTCCGCCGTGACCGGCCGCGCGACCTCGAACACGCAATCGGTGAGGCTGGCGTTCAGCACCGGTGCGCGCACGGCGTGGCCGTTCAGCTTGCCCTTCAGCTCGGGGTAGATGACCGTGATCGCCGTGGCGCTGCCCGTCGTCGTGGGCTGCAGCGAGAGCATCGCCGAGCGGGCGCGCCGCAGGTCCTTGTGCGGCGCGTCGACCACGACATTGGTGTTGGTCGGTGCATGGATGGTGGTGATCTGGCCGTGCCGGATGCCGATCTGCTCGTGCACCACCTTGACGATGGGGGCGAGGCAGTTGGTCGTGCACGAGGCCGCCGTCAGCAGGTCGTGGCGCGCGGGCTCGTAGAGATGATCGTTGACGCCGACCACGACGTTGAGCGCACGCTCGTCCTTGACCGGCGCGGCGACGATCACCTTCTTCACGCCGCGCTGGAAGTAGGCCTGCAGCTGCTCGGGCTTCAGGAACTTGCCGGTGCACTCCAGCACCATGTCGCAGCCCAGCTCGCCCCAGTCGACCTCGCCCGGCGAGGCGGCGGCGCTGAAGCCGACATACTTGCCGCCGACCGCGAAGCCGCGCTCGCCGTCGACCTCGATCGGCGTGTGCCAGCGGCCGTGCATGCTGTCGAACTCGACGAGGTGCGCCGCCACCGCGGCCCCGCCCTTGATCTCGTTGACGTGTACGACCTCGAGGCGGTTGTCGCGCCGCGGATCGTCGTGTGGGCGATGCATGCCGCCGAACGCAGCGCGCAGCGCCAGCCGCCCCATGCGGCCCATGCCGTTGATCCCGACCTTCATGGCAGGCGCCTCAGGCCGGCACGCGGGAGGAGGCGTCGCCGATCTCGTCGAGGCGCTTCTTCAGCGCCATGCGGTCGAGCGAGGCGTAGGGCAGGTTGACGAAGATATCGAGACGGCGGCGGATCATGCCGTAGAGCTCGTTGATCATCGTCGCGCGCTCGACCGCCGAGCCGGTGAACTTGGCGGGATCGGGCAGGGGCCATGCGGCCGTCACCGGCTTGTCGCCGAAGTCCGGGCACTCCTGACCCTGCAGCACGTCGCACAGCATGATCACGAAATCCATGCGGGGCGCATCCGGGCCGGTGAACTCGTCCCACGACTTGCAGCGCAGGCGTGCGGTGTCGTGGCCGAGCGTGCCGAGCTTCGACAGCACCTCCGGCATCGGTGTGGCCGCGGGCTCGGAGCCCGCAGAGTAGGCGTTGAACTTGCCCTTGCCGACCTGGCCGAGGATCGCCTCGGCCATCAGCGAGCGGGCGGAGTTGTGGGTGCAGAGGAAGAGGACGTTGAAGGCGGGTGTCATGTGGACCTCCGGTTCGGCTTCGGGAAGAAGTCGTGCCAGGTCGCCG
>SCVT01000092.1 GCA_004296815.1 Reyranella sp.
AGCCGGCCGGGCGGCAGCCGATCGACACGCGTACGATCCCGCTCGAGCGCATCGCCGAGGTGGCGGACGGAGTCGGACGGCAGATCGCGGCGGGCGCGCGCGTCTACTGGGTCTGTCCGCTGATCGAGGAATCCGAGGAGATCGACCTCGCCAATGCCGAGGAGCGCTTCCGCATCCTGAGCGCGCGCTTTCCCGGCAAGGTCGGGCTGCTGCACGGGCGCCTCAAGGGCGCCGAGCGCGAGGCCACCATGACGGCCTTCGCCGAGGGCCGGCTCTCGGTCCTGGTCGCCACCACGGTCATCGAGGTTGGCGTCGACGTTCCCGCCGCCACGGTAATGGTGATCGAGCATGCCGAGCGGTTCGGCCTGGCGCAGCTCCACCAGCTGCGCGGCCGCGTCGGCCGCGGCAGCGCCAAGTCGACCTGCCTGCTGCTCTACGTGCAGCCGCTCGGCGAGACGGCCAAGGCGCGCCTCGCGATCATGCGCGAGACCGAGGACGGATTCCGCATCGCCGAGGAGGACCTGAAACTGCGTGGCGCCGGCGAGCTGCTGGGTACCCGCCAGAGCGGCCTGCCGGACATGCGGCTGGCCGACCTCGCGATCCACGGCGAGCTGCTGCAGGCGGCCCGCGACGATGCGCGCCTCATCGTCGATCGCGATCCCGAGCTTCAGTCCGAACGAGGCAAGGCGCTGCGCGCCCTGCTCTACCTGTTCCGCCGCGACGATGCGGTCCGCACGCTGCGCGCCGGTTAGCCCGAACGACTAGCCGATCGAGGCGACGTAGGTCCGGAGCGCCTCGCGCGCCGCCTCGGCCGCCTTGTCGGCGTCGGCACGGCGCTTGGCCAGCGCCTCGAGCTCGGTCTCCTGCTTGTCGAGGGTCGCGAGGTAGCGGCGCTGCAGGTCGCTGTTGGCCGGCACGCGTGCGAGGTTCTCGCGCAGCCTCGCCTGTTCCTGCACGATCGCCTGCCGCTCGGCGTCGACCTGAGCCACCTTGCGCTGCGCTTCGGCGACGGTCTGCTGGAGCTGCAGCACCTTCGTCAGCGCATCGCGCGTCTTGGCATCGAATTCGCGGGCCTGGGCGTAGACCCGGATCTGGTCCGCCGCGCTCTCGACCAGCCGCAGCTCCTGCTGCTGAGTCTGCTCCTGTACGACCTCGAAGGTCTGGGTCTTGTCGCCACCCGGGAGCTGGAACGGGATGCGATAGTTGCCATCGCTCAGCTCGACGTCCTTGAGCTCGGGCTTGACCAGGGTCCAGCCGGGCAGCCGGCGCTGCACGATCACGAGCTGGCGCGGTTCCTTGGCCGGTCCCTTCACGCGGTACGCCACTGTCTGGCGGATCACACGCGACAGCTTCAGCGCGCCGTTCACGATCGAACCCGATGCCAGCCGGTCGACCTGCGCGACGTCGCGCTCGATCACGATCTTTTCGTCGAGCGCATAGGCCAGCAGCCTCGTCTCTCCGATCGGGAAGCCGGAGAGGCGCGCGTCGCCGACATAGGTGACGTAGCCCGCCTTGTCGCGCTCGTAGATCGTGATGATGCCGGCCGGCAGGCCGGACTCGCCGTCGTTGGTGAGACGGATCGCGGCCAGCGGATTACGTGGCGCCGTGTCGGCCTGATAGAGCGCCAGCCGCTGCGCCGGCACCTGACGATCGATGATGGGGATCGAGAGCGTGCGGCCATTCTCGACCGTCACCGTGCGCGGGAACTTGAAGATCACCTGCGTGGCGGCATCGCTCGCCTCGATCTGCTCCGCCGCGGCGGCGATCGGGGCCGGCGGCGGTGGCGGTGGTGCCATGGCCGGTGCGGCGCCGCGCTCCTGCTGCGCCCGGTATGGCGCCGGGGCCGGCATCGGCATGGACTTCGCGCGATCCTCGGCGACCTGCACGCCACCGCGGTCGACGCCCGGCATCAGCCGGCCCGCGACCTCGATCGGCACGTCGGGGCGGGTGACGTAATAGGCGTTGTACAGCGCCTGGCGGAAGGCGACCGGACGGCCCGACGCCAGGGTCAGCTCGACGTCCTTCCAGTCCTGGCCGCTCAGGTTCTCGACCACAGCCCAGCCCTGCAGCGCCGAGCGCGGCGCGGCGGGATCGGCGCCGAGTGTCAGCCGGTACGAAGCCTTCCATACCGGCGCCTCGACGATATACGCCACGCGCACGGTGCGCTTGCCCTGGCCGCGCGTCGACAGCTCGATCGTGCGCGCATCCTTGGCGCGGTTGTTCTGGATGGCGAGCAGCGCCTGCCCGATCTTGTCGCGCAGCCCCGCATCGGCGAACTGCAGGTTCTCGGCATCCTCGAGGATGAACTGCTGCAGGCCGCGATCGCTGTACAAGGTCACGCGCGTGCGCTTGGTCGTGCCGCGGTCGTTCGGCAGGACGACGGTCTCATCCTCGACCGCGACGACGCGGCCGGACATCGCCTTGGGCCCGCCGACAGTGATCTGTGCGCCCTTGAGCGCCGCCAGCAGCTCGGCGGGAGATCCCAGCGAGTTCTGATCGAACGGCAGGTCCTTGAAGGCCTGCGCGAGCGGCTCGCGGCCTGGCAGGCTGAGGCCTCCGACGCCGCCCTTGTCGTCGTAGACGACCAGGCTCTTCAGCACGTCATCGACCTGGT
>SCVT01000093.1 GCA_004296815.1 Reyranella sp.
CAGAAGAAGGTGCCGATGCTCTACGTCGCCACCGGCGCATCGAAGTGGGGCAAGCCCAAGGAGTTCCCGTGGACGATGGGCTATCAGCCCGACTACCACACCGAGGGGGCGATCTACGCCAAGCACATCCTGGCGAACATCCCCGACGCCAAGATCGGCGTGCTGATGCAGAACGACGACTACGGCAAGGACTACTACGAGGGCTTCAAGGACGGCCTCGGCAAGGAGACCGGCAAGGTCGTGAAGCACGTGACCTTCGAGGTCACCGACCCGACGGTCGACAGCCAGGTCATCCAGCTCAAGGACTCCGGCGCCAACGTCTTCTTCAACATCGCCACGCCCAAGGCGGCCGCCCAGGCGATCCGCAAGGCCGCCGACATCGGCTGGAAGCCCGCGCAGTACCTCAACAACGTGTCGGCCTCGGTCGGCTCGGTGATGAAGCCGGCCGGCTTCGAGAACAGCCAGGGCATCATCACGGCGCAGTACCTGATGGACCCGACCGACAAGCAGTGGGCCGACAATGCCGACTTCAAGGGCTGGGTCGCCTGGATGGACAAGTGGATGCCCGGCGCCAACAAGGCCGACGCCAACCACGTGTTCGGCTACTCGGTGTCGATCCTGATGCACGAGACGCTGAAGAAGTGCGGTGACGACCTCACGCGTGAGAACGTCATGCGCCAGGCGGCGAACTTCCAGAAGTTCAAGCTGCCGATGCTGATCCCCGGCATCACCATCAACACCAGCCCGACCGACTACTACCCGATCCAGTCGGTGAAGCTCGCGAAGTTCAAGGGCGAGACCTGGGATCTGTTCGGCGACGTCATGTCGGCCGAAGGCTCCTGATCTCCGTCATCACAGGCATGTGACGAAGGCCGCCGGCACACCGGCGGCCTTTTTCTTGGCCATTCGGGCAGTTTCGTGATGCAACATTGCAAAGGTTTGTCGCGACGCGTGCAGGTTTCCCCTTTTCAGGCCGTCCGTTTCGCGCAACCCTGTTCCGCATAACGATAAGTTTCAGGGAGTTAGCGCGTTCAACCAAGGAGGCAACGTTGAAGACCAATAGGCGTACCTTTCTCGGCGGTGTTTCGACCGCCGCCGTTCTGTCTGCGTCCGGCGTAGCGTTAGCCCAGAAGAAGTATGACGACGGTGCGACCGACAAGGAGATCAAGATCGGTCACACCAATCCCTACAGCGGTCCCGCTTCGTCCTACGGCGTGATCGGCAAGGCCGAAGAGGCCTACTGGAAGAGCTGCAACGAGCGCGGCGGCATCAACGGCCGCATGGTCAAGTTCATCACGCTCGACGACGGCTATTCGCCGCCCAAGACGGTCGAGCTCGTGCGCCAGCTCGTCGAGCAGGAAAAGGTGCTCTGCCTGTTCAACACGCTGGGCACGCCAACCAACACGGCGATCCATCGCTACATGAACCAGAAGAAGGTGCCGATGCTCTACGTCGCCACCGGCGCATCGAAGTGGGGCAAGCCCAAGGAGTTCCCGTGGACGATGGGCTACCAGCCCGACTACCACACCGAAGCCGTCATCTATGCCAAGCACATCCTGGCCAACGTCAAGGACGCCAAGATCGGCGTGCTGATGCAGAACGACGACTACGGCAAGGACTACTGGGAAGGCTTCAAGGACGGCCTCGGCAAGGACGTCAACAAGGTCGTCAAGCACGTCACGTACGAGACGACCGATCCGACCGTCGACAGCCAGATCATCCAGCTCAAGGATTCGGGCGCCAACGTCTTCTTCAACATCTCGATCCCGAAGTTCGCGGCGCAGGCGATCCGCAAGGCCGCCGACATCGGTTGGAAGCCGGTGAGCTACCTGAACAACGTCTCGTCCTCGGTCGCGTCGACGCTGAAGCCGGCCGGCATCGAGAACAGCCAAGGCCAGATCACCGCCCTGTGGCTCATGGATCCCACCGACAAGCAGTGGAATGAGAACGAGGAGATGAAGGCCTGGCGGGCCTGGATGAACAAGTACATGCCCGGTGCCAACCAGGACGACGGCAACTACATCTATGCCTTCTCGGCGTGCTTCCTGATGGAACAGACGCTGAAGAAGTGCGGTGACAACCTGACGCGCGAGAACGTCATGCGCCAGGCCGCCAACTTCCAGAAACTGCGCGTGCCGTTGCTGCTGCCGGGCATCACCGTCAGCACCAGCCCCACCGACTTCTATCCGGTGCAGTCGGTCAAGCTCGCCCGCTTCAAGGGCGAGACCTGGGAGCTGTTCGGCGACATCATGTCGGCCGAAGGCTCCTGATCGCAGCGCAACCGACCGAGAAGAAGGCCGCCGGTGACCCCGGCGGCCTTTTTCTTTTCTCCGATTCAGCGTGAGCCCGGGCTGCGCTGCAGCGCCTGGCGGCATTCGGCGGTGTCGATGCGGCCGTTCTTGTCGACATCGCAGCGCGCGAAGTTGCGCTCGCCCTGGGCCATGAACTCGGTGAGCGTCACGACGCCGTCCTTGTCGGTGTCGAGGCGCTGGAAGTAGGTCGACTGCCGGCTGGCCTGACGGTCGGTCGGCAGCACGCTGTTGCCGACCGCCGGCGTGCGGGCGAACAGCTCGTCCTGGGTGAGCTTGCCGTCGTTGTTGGCGTCGAGCCGCTTGAAGCGCGCCTGCTGGCCGGCGCGCCACTCCTCGAGAGTGACGGCACCGTCCTTGTTGGCGTCGTAGCGCATGACGCCGCGCTCGCTCGGGGCGGGACGAGCCTGCGCGGCGGCCGGCGGCGAAGCGGCGGGGGCGGGATCGCCGGGCGCGGCGAGCGCGGGCAGGGCGAGCGGCAGCAGGAGGGCGGCGAGCGTCAGATATCGCATGGTCGGGCATATCCTTCCGGTTGTATCGGAGACAAACAGTACACGCCGAAGTCTCCTTACCCGGCCGTATGGCCCCCGATATAGTCTGCCCCGCGACCGAAATATGGCCGCGTTGAGGTTTTGTTCTCCTCGGGGAAAGTCCCATGGCCTACGACTACGATCTCTTCGTCATCGGCGCCGGCTCGGGCGGCGTGCGCGCCTCGCGCATCGCGGCGGGCCACGGCGCCCGCGTCGGCATCTGCGAGGACTTCAGGGTCGGCGGCACCTGCGTGATCCGCGGCTGCGTGCCGAAGAAGCTCCTGGTCTACGGCTCCAAGTTCGCCCACGAGTTCGAAGACGCCGAGGCGTTCGGCTGGACGGTGCCGGCGCCGACGCATTCCTGGCCGACGTTGCGCGACAACGTGAACAAGGAGGTCGATCGCCTCAACGCGGTCTACCTGCGCCTGCTCGACGGCGCCGGCGTGAAGCTGCACATGGGGCGGGGCCGCTTCATGGATCGTCACACGATCATGGTGGGCGAACAGACGATCACCGCCGAGAAGTTCCTGGTGGCGACCGGCGGCCATCCGGTGATCCCGCCGATCCCCGGCGCCGAGCACGCCATCACCTCGAACGAGGCGTTCCATCTGCCCGAGATGCCCAAGCGCATCGCCATCGTCGGCGCGGGCTACATCGCCGTCGAGTTCGCCGGCATCTTCAACGGGTTGGGCGCCAAGGTCGACCTCGTGCTGCGTCGCGACCGCGTGCTGCGCGGCTTCGACGAGGAATGCCGGACCTTCGTGCACGACGCGCTGAAGGAGAGCGGCATCAAGCTCAGGACCGAGATGCAGATCGGCCGCATCGTGAAGAAGGGCGAGAACGGCCCCTACGAAGTCCATACGCCGCTCGGCGGCATGTTCGAGACCGACTGCGTCATGTACGCCACCGGCCGCGCCCCCAACACCGCGGGCATCGGCCTCGAGAAGGTCGGCGTGCAGTTGAACAAGGCCGGCGCCATCGCCGTCGACGAATGGTCGAAGACCACGGCCGAGAACATCTGGGCCGTAGGCGACGTCACGGACCGCATCAACCTGACGCCGGTCGCGATCATGGAAGGCCACTGCTTCGCAGATACAGAGTTCGGCAAGAAGCCGCGCAAGCCCGATCATCGCGACGTGCCGTCGGCGGTGTTCTGCCAGCCCGAGCTCGCCAATGTCGGGCTGACCGAGGAGCAGGCGAAGCTGCAGCTCGGCAACCTGCGAGTCTACACCGCGGCGTTCAGGCCGATGAAGGCCACGATCTCCGGTCGGCATCAGCGGACCTTCATGAAGCTGATCGTCGAGGCCGCGACCGACAAGGTGGTCGGCATCCACATGGTGGGCGACGACGCGGCCGAGCTGATCCAGGGGCTTGCAGTGGCGGTGAAGGCCGGCGCGACCAAGGCGCACTTCGACGCGACGGTGGGCATCCATCCCACGGCCGGCGAGGAGTTCGTCACCATGCGCACGGCGCGCGCCGACCCGACCCCGACGAGAGCGGCCGCAGAGTGAACAAACGCGGGCCGGCCCGGCTGGCCTTTTATCCACAGCACGTATAGTTTCACCCACCCCGCCGGACCCTTCGGCCGGCGGGTTCAGGAGGAGTCGATGACCGCGATTGAGGGCCGTTCGGCCGCAAAAGCGCAGTCCCGCAGTTCGAGCGCCGCCGACTGGTCGCTCACCAGCTGGCGCAGCCGTCCGGCGCTGCAGATGCCGGTCTATCCGGACGCCGCCGCGCTGGCCGGCGCCGAGGCGCGCCTGCGCCGCTATCCGCCGCTGGTCTTTGCGGGTGAAGCCCGCAAGCTGAAGGGCGCCCTGGCCAAGGTCGCCAACGGCGAGGCCTTCCTGCTGCAGGGCGGCGATTGCGCCGAGAGCTTCGCCGACTTCACCGCCAACAACATCCGCGACACGTTCCGCGTGCTGCTGCAGATGGCCGTCGTGCTGACTTACGGCGCGGGCGTGCCCGTCGTGAAGGTCGGCCGCATGGCCGGCCAGTTCGCCAAGCCGCGCTCGTCCAACGTCGAGAAGGTGGGCGACGTCGAGCTGCCGTCCTACCGCGGCGATAACGTCAACGGCTTCGAGTTCACCGCCGCCTCACGCTTGCCGGATCCGGAGCGCATGGTGCAGGCCTACAACCAGTCGGCCGCGACGCTCAACCTGCTGCGCGCCTTTGCCCAGGGCGGCTACGCCGATCTGCACGAGGTCAACCGCTGGAACCTCGACTTCGTGCGCAACTCGCCGGCATCGGCGCGCTACCAGGACCTGGCCGCGCGCCTCGACGAGACGCTGAACTTCATGGCCGCCTGCGGCCTCACTTCGGCGACGACGCCGCAGATCGCCGAGACCGACTTCTTCACCAGCCACGAGGCGCTGCTGCTGCAGTACGAGGAGGCGCTGACCCGCGTCGATTCGACCTCGGGCGACTGGTACGACTGCTCGGCCCACATGGTGTGGATCGGCGATCGCACGCGCCAGCCCGACGGTGCGCATGTCGAGTTCCTGCGCGGGGTGCGCAACCCGCTCGGCTTCAAGTGCGGCCCCTCGCTCTCGGTCGACGACACGCTGAAGCTGATCGACACGCTCAACCCGGCCAACGAGGCCGGCCGCATCGTGCTGATCGTGCGCATGGGCGCCGACAAGGTCGCCGAGAAGCTGCCGCCGCTGGTGCGCGCGGTGAAGCGCGCCGGCAAGTCGGTCGTCTGGTCGTGCGATCCGATGCACGGCAACACCGAGACGGCGTCGAACGGCAAGAAGACGCGCCATTTCGACAACATCCTGCGCGAGGTGAAGGAGTTCTTCGCCGTGCACC
>SCVT01000094.1 GCA_004296815.1 Reyranella sp.
GCGATGCGCGCCGGCATCGCCGTGATGGCCCTGGTAGATCACGAAGGCCTTGCCGAGCCGCTTGGTGTCGATCTCGTCGGCGGCCAATAGATAGACGGCCCCGATCTCGCCCTTCTCGCAGCCGGCCAGAATGCCTGCCACGTCGCGACCGCCCTCGCCCGGCACGAGGCCGAGGTCGAGCGCGCCGACGCGGGACGCCGCCGTGTGCAGGACGGCGAAGCCGTTCCAGTCCTCGCGGACGGCGTTCAGCTTCTCAGCCAGCTCACGGGCCATCGCCAGCACCGCGGCACCATCCTCACGGGCGAGCGCGCCCATGCCAACGACGATGAGGGGGTTCTTGGCGGCTTTGAGCTTCTCGAAGAAACCGGACTTGCCGTCGATCAGCTCGCGCAGGCTCGCCGGACCGGCGCCCAGCCGCTCGACCGGATAGGTCAGGTCAACCGCGGGGCCGACGCTTCCGATGGCGCAACGGCCGTGCAGGTAGCGCTTGCGGATGCGCGCGTTCAGCACCGGCGCCTCGGCGCGCGGGTTGGTGCCGACCAACAGGATGGCGTCGGCAGCATCGATGCCGTGGACGCCGGCGTTGAAGATGTAGCTGGCGCGCGGACCGTCGAGCTTGGCGCCATCCTGACGGCAGTCGACGTTGGGCGAACCCAACCCATGCATCAGGTCCTTCAGAGCGACCATCGATTCGGCGTCGCACTGGTCGCCCACGATGGCGGCGATCTTCGAGCCTTCCATGCCATTCAGCTTGGCGGCGATAGCGCCGAACGCCTCGTCCCAGGTCGCCTCGACCAGCTTGCCGCCTCGGCGCACATAGGGACGGTCAAGCCGCTGATGACGCAGGCCATCGATCGCGTGGCGCGTCTTGTCGGAGATCCACTCCTCGTTCACGTCGTCGTTCAGGCGAGGCAGCACGCGCATCACCTGCGCGCCGCGCGTGTCGATGCGGATGTTGGAACCCAGCGCATCGAGCACGTCGACCGACTCGGTCTTGGTGAGCTCCCACGAGCGCGCCTCGAAGGCGTAGGGCTTCGAGGTCAGCGCGCCGACCGGGCAAAGGTCGACCAAGTTGCCGGCGAGCTCCGTCGTCAGCGCATGGCCAACGTAGGTCGTGACTTCCATGCTTTCGCCGCGCGCGGTCGCGCCCAGCTCCTCGACGCCCGCGACCTCGGTCGCGAAGCGGATGCAGCGCGTGCAGTGGATGCAGCGGTTCATCGACGTCTTGACGAGCGGTCCGAGTTCCTTGTCCGGCACCGCGCGCTTGTTCTCGTGATAGCGGCTACGGTCGAAGCCGTAGGCCATCGCCTGATCCTGCAGGTCGCACTCGCCGCCCTGGTCGCAGATCGGGCAATCGAGCGGATGGTTGATCAGCAGGAACTCCATTACGCCATTGCGCGCCTTCTGCACGGTCGGCGACTTGGTGATGATCTCCTGCTTGTCGGCCACGGGGAGCGCGCAGCTCGCCTGCGGCTTGGGAGGGCCGGGCTTCACCTCGACCAGGCACATGCGGCAGTTGCCGGCGATCGAGAGACGCTCGTGGTAGCAGAAGCGCGGGATCTCGACGCCCGCCAGCTCACAGGCCTGCAGGACGGTGATGCCGGCCGGCACCTCCATCTCGACGCCGTCGATCTTGACCTTGGGCATTGCCTGCTCCCCGCCCTACTCGGCCGCCAGCTTTTCGGTGCGCGCGCGGATGCGGCGCTCCATCTCGGGGCGGAAATGGCGGATCAGGCCCTGGATCGGCCATGCCGCCGCGTCGCCCAGCGCGCAGATCGTATGTCCCTCGACCTGCTTGGTGACGTCCTCGAGCGCGTCGATCTCCTCGAGCCGCGCGTTGCCCGTCACCATGCGTTCCATCACGCGCCACATCCAGCCCGTGCCCTCGCGGCAAGGCGTGCACTGGCCGCAGCTCTCGTGCTTGTAGAAATACGACAGCCGCGCGATCGCCTTCACGACGTCGGTCGACTTGTCCATGACGATCACCGCCGCTGTGCCGAGACCCGACTTCTGGTCGCGCAGCGAATCGAAATCCATCAGGACGGTATCGCAGATCGACTTGGGCAGCAGCGGCACCGAGGCGCCGCCCGGGATCACCGCGAGCAGGTTGTCCCAGCCGCCGCGCACGCCGCCGCAATGGCGGTCGATCAGCTCGCGCAGGGGAATGCCCATCTCCTCTTCCACGTTGCACGGCTTGTTCACGTGCCCGGAAATGCAGAAGAGCTTGGTACCAGTGTTGTTCGGCCGGCCGATGCCCGCGAACCAGGCGGCGCCGCGGCGCAAGATGGTCGGCGCGACGGCGATCGACTCGACGTTGTTCACGGTGGTCGGGCAGCCGTAGAGGCCGGCGCCGGCCGGGAACGGCGGCTTCAGCCGCGGCATGCCCTTCTTGCCCTCGAGGCTCTCGAGCAGCGCAGTCTCCTCGCCACAGATATAGGCGCCGGCGCCGCGATGGACGTAGAGGTCGAAGTCCCAGCCCGAGCCACAGGCGTTCTTGCCCAGCAGGCCCGCGTCATAGGCCTCCTTGACCGCGGCGATCAGGTTCTGCGCCTCGTTGTAGAACTCGCCGCGCACGTAGATGTAGCCGGCGTTGGCGCGCATCGCGAAGCCCGCCACGAGGCAGCCCTCGATCAGCAGGTGCGGATCGTGACGCATGATGTCGCGATCCTTGCAGGTACCCGGCTCCGACTCGTCGGCGTTGACCACGAGGTAGTGCGGCCGGTCCTTCACCTCCTTGGGCATGAAGGACCACTTCATGCCGGTCGGGAAGCCTGCGCCGCCGCGGCCGCGCAGACCGGACTTCTTCATCTCGTCGATGATCCAGTCCTGGCCCTTGTCGAGCAGCGCCTTGGTGTTGTCCCAGGCGCCGCGGGCACGCGCGCCGGCGAGACGCCAGTCGTGGGCGCCGTAGAGGTTGGTAAAGATGCGGTCCTTGTCGCCAAGCATCGCGCTACTCGCCCTTCAACGTGGTGAGGCCGCCTTCCGGCGCCGATGTCTGACGATCGACCTGCGGACCGGGCTTCGGCGTCTCGCCGCGCCGGAATGCGTCGAGCACCTTCTTGATCGAAGCCTCGTCGAGGTCCTCGTAGAAGTCGTCGTTGATCTGCACGACCGGCGCGTTCACGCAGGCGCCGAGGCACTCGACCTCCTGCACGCTGAACGTCTCGCCGTCGGCGGCATGCTCGCAGGCCTTCATCACGGCCTCTGAACCGCGCAGCCAGCAGGGCGTCGTGGTGCAGACCTGCAGCAGGTACTTACCCTTCGGCCGAAGCTGAAACATCGTATAGAAGGTCGCGACCTCGTAGACGCGGATCGGCGCCATATCGAGGATGCGCGCCACCTCGTTCATCGCCGCGCGCGGCAGCCAGCCGTGCTGGCGCTGCGCCAGATCCAGCACCGCGATGACGGCACTTGCCTGACGGCCCGGCGGATAGTGGGCAATCTGCTCCTCGACCTTCGCCATGTACTCGGGCGTGAAAGAGAAGTGCGCGACCTGCGGCACGTCCTTCGGATCGGCGGTGATCATCGCCATCGCATCGTCTCCTAGCGGTCGATCTCGCCGAACACGATGTCGAGCGAACCGATGTTCGCCGACATGTCGGCGAGCTGGTGGCCCTTGGTCATCATGTCGAGCGCCTGCAGATGCGGGAAACCCGGAGCGCGGATCTTGCAGCGGTACGGCTTGTTCGTGCCGTCGGACACCAGGTAGACGCCGAACTCGCCCTTCGGCGCCTCGACGGCGGTGTAGGTCTCGCCCGGCGGCACCTTGTAGCCTTCCGTGTAGAGCTTGAAGTGATGGATCAGCGCTTCCATCGAGTCCTTCATCTCACCACGGCGCGGCGGCGAGATCTTGCGGTCGTCGACGCGCACCGGACCGCCGACCTTGCGCAGCGCGGCGATACACTGCTCCATGATCCGCGCGCTCTGGTACATCTCCTCGATGCGCACGAGGTAGCGCGCGAAGCAGTCGCCGGTCTTTCCGACCGGGATGTCGAAATCCATGCGGTCGTAGACGTCGTAGGGCTGCGACTTTCGCAGGTCCCACGGAATGCCCGAGGCGCGGATCAGCGGGCCGGAGAAACCCCAGTCGAGCGCCTGCTCCGCCGACACGACGCCGATGTCGACCGTGCGCAGACGGAAGATGCGGTTGTCGTTCAGCAGCTTCTCGATGTCCTTCATGAACGGATAGAACTGCTTGATCCATCCATCCATCGAATCGAGCA
>SCVT01000095.1 GCA_004296815.1 Reyranella sp.
TCTTCTTCTCGGGACGTCCGCGCTCGTCGCGCGGGAGCTGCACCCACACACTGCTCAGTGTCGTACCCGCGGCGTGCGCGGACGGGTCGTGCCCATGCTTGGCGTCAGCCAAGGTCCAAATAAAAAGGCCGGCGCGAGCGGCGCCAGCCTATAGGAAATATAAGCATATTCCTGCCGAACCTGCAAGCCCTCTCCTGTCTTGACAAGAAATGAATTCGAATTCATTTCATTGTCCATGGCCTACCGGCGCACCGAACGGGTCCAGGAGCAGCTTCAGGACAAGCGCGACCGCATCCTGCAGGCGGTGCGCGCGGTCGTGGGTGAGGTCGGCTTCCGCGGTGCCCAGGTCGCGACCGTGGCCGAAGCGGCAGGTGTCGCGACCGGCACGGTCTACCGGCACTTCCCCTCCAAGGGCGAACTGTTCGCCGAGGCGTTGGCCCTGAATGCCGGCCACGAAGTAAGCGTCATGCAGGCGGTGGCCGACAGCGAGGGAACGGCCGCGGCGCGGCTGGCCGACGCGGTGCGCGTGTTCGCGCTGCGCGCCGTGCGGGCGAGGCGACTCGCCTGGGCGATGATCGCCGAGCCCGCCGAGCCCGAGGTCGACGCCGCCCGCCTGAAATCGCGCCGCGCCTTCGCCGACGTGCTCCAGGGCCTGATCGAGGACGGCATCGCCAGCTCAGAGTTCCCGCCGCAGAACGCGCGCGTCGCCGCCGCCGGCCTGATCGGCGCCCTCACCGAGGGGCTTGTCGGTCCGCTCGCACAGGAGGCGGAAGCGCCCAACGCGCTCACCCTGTCGCGCGAGATCACCGCCTTCTGCCTGCAGGCCGTCTCCGCCCGCCCCTACGAGGAGTCCCGATCATGACCATGGCCGATATCGGCACTGCTCCCACCGCTCCTCACTGGGAGACGCTGTTCCAGCGCCTGCTGGCCGAGATGGACGGACGCACCAGCCCCGATTGGCAGGCCGATGTCGCGGGCCTCGATCCCGCCCTCTACACCGACCCGGCGCGCTTCGGGCGCGAGCGTGAGCGCCTGTTCCGCCGCCTGCCGCTCTGCCTCGGTCCCGTCGATCAGCTCCGCGAGCCCGGCAGCGTGATGGCGCGCGAGATCTGCGGCGTGCCGGTGCTGATCGCGCGCTCGCGCGAGGGCCACGTCAAAGTGTTCCTGAACGTCTGCCGTCACCGCGGCGCACGCCTCGTCAACGAGGAGGGCGAACCCTGCCGGCGCCAGAGCCTGATCTGCCCCTATCACGGCTGGACCTATCGCCTCGACGGCACCTTGGCGGGCCTGCCGCGCGCCGAGGCCTTCCCGGCGATCGAGAAGCACACGCTCGGCCTGCGCGAGCTGCCGTCGCAGGTTCGGCACGGCATGATCTGGGCGGTGCTCGACCCCACCGCCTCGGCGCCCGACATCGCTGCGTTCCTGGGCCCGCTCGACCGCGATCTCGCGGCGATCGATCTCGGCAGCCATCGCCTCTATCGCCAGCACGCGATCAAGCGGGCCGCCAACTGGAAGCTGATCGTCGAGGCGTTCCTCGAGATCTATCATCTGACCCGCCTGCATGCCGGCACGATCGGCCCGTTCTTCCCCGACGCGGTCTCGGTGAGCGACGCGGTGGGGCCGCACATCCGCTTCCTCGCGGCGCGCGAGCGCACGGTCGATATCCGCGGCCTGCCGCCCGAGAGCTGGAGCCCGCAGCATCACGGTACCTTGGTGCACTTCGTGATGCCGGGCAGCCTCTTCATCTACCATCCCGACTACATCAGCCATCTCGGCCTGTTCCCGAGCGCGCCGGACGAGACGCTGTTCGTGCATTCGATGCTGACGCCGGAAGTGCCTTCGGACGAGAAGACGGAGACGCACTGGGCGCGGTCGTTCGAGCTGATCGACGGCGGCGTGTTCAACGGCGAGGACCTGCCGACCTGCGAGCAGATCCAGCGCGGGCTCGGCAGCGGCGCCAACGAGCGACTGATCGTCGGCCGGCTGGAGCAGAACCTGCGCCGGTTCCACGCCAGCCTGGACGCCGCGTTGGGCTAACGCCCGTCCTCGCGAAGGTCGAAGTGGAAGACCTTCGCGATGATCTGCCAGCGCCCGTCGAGGAGGACGAGGCTCAACAGGTCGGTGAAGAACTTGCGCCCGATGGCGCACTCGACCCTCGCCAGCGCCGTCACCGGCCCGGCGAACTCGATGGCGAGGATGCGGTCGGCCCGCGCCTCGCCGCGGCTGGCGGGTGACGGGCGCCGGTCGACGACGGGGAAGTACTCGTCCATCCCGAGATGGGTCAGCGTGCCCTCGGTCGCGCAGGCATATTGCGCCTTGGGATGGAACACCTGGCGCAGGAGCGTCGTGTCGCCGTGGTAGAGCCCGTCGAAGTACTTCCCGATGACGGCGGCGACGTCTTCGAACGGGGGAGCAGCAGCCGTGGTCATGCCGCGACCAGCCCTTCGACCTGCATCGCCGCCTGGACCGCCGGCCGCGCCGCAACGCGGGCGACGAACGCCGCGAGCCTGGGCCAGCGATCGAGCCCGATGCCGGTCGGGCCGGTCCAGCTCGCCACCGTGAAGAGATAGGCGTCGGCCACGGAGAAGCGCTCGCCCAGCAGGTAGGCGCGGCCGTCGGCGAGCAGCCGCTCGAAATGGTCGAGCCGCCGCGCGACGGCAGCGGGTGCCGCCTGCTTCGCGGCTTTCGGCGCCGACGGATCGAACAGCGGCGTGAACGCCTTGTGCAGCTCCGAGGCGATGAAGTTGAGGTGCTCCTGCAGGCGCGCCCGCTCCAGCGAGCCGTTGGCCGGGGCGAGACCCGCGGCGGGATGGCGGTCGGCGATGAACTGCACGACCGCGGCGCCCTCGGTCAGCACCTCGCCATCGTCGAGCTGCAACGCCGGCACGTAGCCCTTGGGATTGATCGCGAGATAGTCGGCGCCGCTCTCGGTGGTGCGCGTCCTGGTGTCGACCCGCTCGAGGTCGAAGGCGGCGCCGGCCTCGCGCAGGCTGATATGGGGCGAAAGCGAGCAGGCGCCGGGGGCGTAGTAGAGCTTCATCGCGTGATCCTCGGTTGAAGGGAACGAGGCGCGGAAGCTAGACGCACGAGATAACCTTTGTATATCTCATACCCTTCTGTTACCTCACTTTGAGATATCCGTTCGGTAACCGGAAAAACCACGTCGATGGCACTCAAGGTCCGCAAGAACAGGTCGCCGCAGCCGGTCTGCCCGGTCGGCCAGTGCATGGCGCTGTTGGGCGGCGCGTGGACACCCAACGTCATCTGGTACCTGAACGGTGGACCGCGCCGCTTCAGCGAGCTCCGCCTCGACATGCCGCCGATCTCGCCCAAGATGCTGAGCGCGCGGCTGAAGAAGCTGGAGACGAAAGGCGTCGTCCGACGCGCGGTCGTGCCGACCTCACCGCCCTCGGTCGAATATGCGCTGACGGATCTCGGCCGTGAGCTCGTGCCGGCGATCGAGGCGATCGTCCGGGTCGGTCACCGGCTGAAAAGCCGAAGAGGCTAGAGGCCCGCCCTCACCCGCCGGCAGCCGTCAGGCGTTGGCGCCCTGGATGGCGTCGATGACGGCAGCGGTGACGTCGACCGTCCGCGCGGTTCCGCCGAGATCGGGCGTGTGGAAGCGCCTGTCTCCCGTCACCTTCTCGATGGCGCGCATGAGCCGGCCGGCGGCGGCCTGTTCGCCGAAATGCTCGAGCATCATGACCGACGACCAGAAGGTCCCGATCGGGTTGGCAATGCCCTTGCCCATGATGTCGAAGGCCGAGCCATGGATCGGTTCGAACATCGAGGGAAAGACGCGCTCCGGATTGAGGTTCGCGGTGGGTGCGATGCCGAGCGAACCCGCCAGCGCCGCGGCGAGGTCGGACAGCACGTCGGCATGCAGGTTGGTCGCCACGACCGTGTCGATCGTCTGCGGCCGCATGACCATGCGCATGGTCATGGCGTCGACCAGCATCTTGTCCCATTTCACGTCGGGGAACTCGGCGGCGACCTGGACGGCGATTTCGTCCCACATCACCATGCCGTGGCGCTGGGCGTTGGACTTGGTGACGACCGTCAGCAGCTTGCGTGGCCGCGAACGGGCAAGCGCGAAAGCGAACCGCATGATGCGCTCGACACCGGCCCGCGTGAACATGGCGACGTCGGTGGCGGCTTCCAGCGGCGAGCCCTGATGCACCCTGCCGCCGACGCCGGCATATTCGCCCTCGGAATTCTCGCGCACGATCACCCAGTCGAGTTCGGGTCCGTCGACTGCGCGCAGCGGCGAGGTGATCCCGGGCAGCACGCGCGTCGGCCGCACGTTGGCGTACTGGTCGAACGGCTGGCAGATGGCGAGCCGCAGGCCCCAGAGCGTGATGTGGTCGGGGATGTCGGGGTGGCCCGCCGAGCCGAACAGGATGGCGTCGTGCTTCCTGATCTGGTCGCGGCCGTTCTCCGGCATCATGCGGCCGTGCTTCTTGTAGTAGTCGCCGCCCCAGTCGAAGCGATCGACCTTGAGCGCGAAGCCGCCGTCGCGCTTGGCCACGGCCTCCAGCACTTCCACACCGGCATCGACCACTTCGGGGCCGATACCGTCTCCGGGGATGGCTGCGATCGCGTAGGTCTTCATCATCTTCCTTCCTAGTTGCCCTTCACGCCGGCGGCCTTGATGACCTCTCCCCAGCGCTTCACCTCGGCCTCGAGGTGAGACTTCAGGGCGGCAGGCTGCGTCAGCGACGGATCGACCGGCACGGTGCCGAGGCTGGCGAAGCGCTCGATCACCTTGGGGTCCTTGAGTGCGATCTGCAGAGCGTTGACGAGCTTGTCGGTCACGTCCTTCGGCAGGCCCTTGGGCGCCCACATGGCGTGCCAGGCCGAGACCTCGAAGCCCGGCAGGACGGTGCTGTCGAGTGTCGGCAGGTTGGGCACCGAGGAGACCTTGAACTTGGTGGTGACGGCGTAGCCCTTGATCTTGCCGTCCTTGATGGGGGCGGTGGTGCCGGTGGTCTGGTCGCACATGAAATCGAACTGTCCGGCCAGCAGGTCGATCATGGCGGGCCCAGTGCCGCGATAGCCCACGCCCTCGACCTTGACGCCCACTTCCTTCAGGAACATCAGGCCGCAGAGATGCGAGGCAGAGCCGATGCCGGCATGGCCGTAGGTCGCCTTGGCGGCATTGGCGCGCAGCCAGGTCACGAACTCCGCGATGCTGTTCGGCGGCAGTGCCGCCTTCCCGACGATCGTCATCGGAACGTCGGTGATGCGGCCGATGCTGTCGAAATCGTTCACCACGTTGTACTTCAGGTCGTCGTAGAGCGCGGGCGCCGTGGAATGCGCGATGTGCCAGACGGC
>SCVT01000096.1 GCA_004296815.1 Reyranella sp.
TGTTTTCGTTCCCGACGAATGCACAAGTGCCGCTTGCTGGACCAGCATCAGTGATCGATGGTGATACGATCGAAGTCCATGGCACTCGCATCCGGTTGCACGGCATTGACGCTCCAGAGAGTCGTCAAGAATGTCGCCGTCCGGATGGCACTACTTGGCGTTGTGGACAACAGGCCGCGCTGGCATTGTCTGATCACATCGGCCGCCGCCCAGTCACATGTAAACCGCTTGATCGGGATCGGTATGGCCGAGTCATCGCATCGTGCTCGCTTTCAAGCGGTGATTTGAACCGCTGGATGGTGGCCAATGGCTGGGCCGTCTCTTATCGGCGCTATTCTCTGGACTACGTCGCTGATGAAGAAAAGGCACGTCAGGCGCGCTTAGGAATTTGGGTGGGGCCGTTTGAGATGCCTTGGGATTGGCGCGCAGAGCGGGCCGTCCGTAAGGCCGTTGAGTAGCTAAGTTTCTTGGGGCCGGAGGCGAGCGCGCCGCGTTCTATTTGGGCGGTTGTTTTTGCGAAATCTTTTTTGATGATTTTGTACATCGGAAGCCGGCGCGCCAAGTCTCTCCTTCAGACGCTCCGGCGCGCCACTCTTCCAGCGTCACCGATCTCAGTCGCCAGCCGCGGGCATCGCCGCCGGCGGAGGCGTCGACTTCTTCTTGCGGGCCTTGCCCCACTCCTCGTAGCGCTGCAGCACCGTGAAGAACGACGGCACGAACAGCACAGCGAGGCACGTCGAGGCGATCATGCCGGTCATCACGCACATGCCGAGTGAGATACGCGAGTTGGCGCCGGCGCCGGTCGCCGTCACCAGCGGCACGACGCCCAGGATGAAGGCGAAGGAGGTCATCAGGATCGGACGGAAGCGCGTGCGCGCCGCCTCGATCGCCGACTCGACGATGTCCTTGCCGTCGACCAGGCGCCGCTCGCGCGCCACCTCGACGATCAGGATGGCGTTCTTGGCGCCAAGCGCGATCAGCAGCATCAGGCCGATCTGGGTGTAGATGTTGTTGGCGAGGCCGACGGCGGTGAGCGCGATCGCCGGACCGCTCAGCGCCAGCGGCACGGCCAGGATCACGCCGAGCGGCGCGATCCAGCTCTCGTACTGGCCAGCGAGGCAGAGATAGACCAGCAGGATGGCCAGCGCGAACACGTACAGGAGCTGGTTGCCCACGATGTTCTCCTGGTAGGCCATCGCGGTCCATTCGTAGCCGGTGCCGGGCGGCAGGATCGCCTTGGCGATCTCGTCCATCAGCGCGATGCCCTCGCCCGAGCTGAAGCCGGTCGCCGGCGAGCCCACGATCGCCGCCGACGGGTAGAGGTTGTAGAGACTGATCAGCGGCGGCCCGAGCGCGGGCTTCAGCTCGGCGATGGCGCCGATCGGCACCATCTGGCCGTCGAGATTCTTCACCTGCAGCCGCAGGATGTCTTCGGGCCGCGTGCGGTACTGCGAGTCGGCCTGGATGAAGACCTGCAGGCTAAGGCCGAACTTGTTGAAGCGGTTCACGAAGGATGAGCCGAGATAGGACGACAGCGTCGAGAAGACGTCGCCGACCGGAACCCTGAGAGACTCGGCCTTCACGCGATCGACGTCGATGCGCACGTGCGGCGCGCTGGCGCGGAAGGAAGTGACGAGGTTGCTGAGCGCCGACTGCGTCGCGGCGTTCTGGATCATCGTGTCGGTCACGGCCTGCAGCTTGGCGTAGTCGAAGCTGCCGTCCTTCTGCTCGACCTGCATCTGGAAGCCGCCGGCATTGCCGACACCCTGGATGGCGGGCGGCACGATGACGAAAGCGCGGCCATCCTGCAGGACCTGCAGGTCCTTCATCAGGCCCATCACGATCGACCGAAGGTCCTGGCCTTCCGCTTTCAGGCGGACGCCCCAGTCTTTCAGGATGACGTAGCACACGGCGGCGTTCGCTAGGGCCGAGTTGCTGTCGAGCACCGACAGGCCACCGAGCGAGACCACGTTCTGGACGCCGGGAGCCGCCATGGCGATCTTGGTCACCTCGTTGAGCGTCGTCTGCGTGCGTTCGAGCGACGCGCCGTCCGGCAGCTGCACGCCGATCATCAGGTAGCCCTGATCCTCGTTGGGGATAAAGGCGGTCGGCAGGCGCGCGACGCCCCAGCCGCCGATGCCCGCCGCCACCAGGGCAACGATGACCATCAGGCCGGCGCGGCGGACCATCGCACCGACCAGCGACGCGTAGAGATCTTCGATCTTCTGGTAGCCGCGGTTGAACCAGCGGAAGAAAACGTTGCGCTTCTCCGGCGGTGTCGCCGGCCGCAGCCACATCGCGCACTGCGTGGGCTTCAGGGTCGCGGCATTGATGGCGCTGATCAGGGCAGTGGCGGCGATCACCAGCGCGAACTGGGCGAACATCTGGCCGGTCAGGCCGGGCAGGAAGGCAGCCGGCAGGAACACAGACATCAGCACCAGCGTGATGCCGATGACGGGGCCGAACAGCTCGTCCATCGCCTTGATGGACGCGTCGTGCGGCGTCATCCCGCGCTCGATGTGATGGGCGACACCTTCCACGATCACGATCGCGTCGTCGACCACGATGCCGATCGCCAGAACGATGCCGAACATGGTCGTGGTGTTGATCGTGAAGCCCAGCGCCGCCATGGCGGCGAAGGCGCCGATGATGGTCACCGGGATCGTGGTCGCCGGCACCAGCATGGCGCGCCAGTCCTGCAGGAAGATCACGATGACGATCAGCACCAGGATGCCGGCTTCGATCAGGGTCATGAAGACCTCCTTGATCGAGGCGTTCACGAATCGGGTGGTGTCGAACGGCACGTCGTAGGCGAGGCCCGGCGGGAAGGCCTTGGAGAGCTCGGCCATCTTGGCATTGACGCGTTTTGCGACGTCGAGCGCGTTGGCGTCGGGAAGCTGGTAGATGGCGAGGCCGGAGTTGGGCTTGCCGTTGATGTGGGAGGTCTGGGCATAGGTCTGGGCGCCCAGCTCGACCCTGCCGATGTCGCGCACCCGTACGATGCGGCCGCCGTCGCCCTGGTCGGTCTTGACGATGATGTTGCCGAACTCGTCGGGCGTGCTGAGCCGGCCGACGACGTCGATCGTGTACTGGAAGTCGAGCCCCTTGGGCGCCGGCGGCATGCCGACCTGACCGGCGCTGACGTCCTGGCTCTGCTGCTGGATGACCCGGCTCACGTCCGCCGGCGTGAGGCCGAACGTGTAGAGCTTCTCCGGATCGAGCCAGACGCGCATCGAATACTGGCCGACGCCCAGCACGTTGACGTTGCCGACACCCGGCAGGCGCGACAGCTCGTTGACCAGGTTGATGGTCGCGTAATTGCTGAGATAGAGGCTGTCGTAGCGCTCGTCAGGCGAGGTCAACGACACGATCTGCAGGATCGAGGTCGACTTCTTCTCGACGATGAGGCCTTGCGCCTGGACCGGGGTCGGCAGCGAGGCGAGCGCGGCGCTCACCTTGTTCTGCACCAGCACCTGGGCGAAATCGAGATCGGTGCCGATCTCGAACGTCACAGTCAGCGTGTAGGTGCCGGCGTCCGTGCTGTAGGACTGCATGTAGATCATCTTCTCGACGCCGTTGACCTGCAGCTCGACAGGCAGGGCAACGTTGTCGACGACGACCTTTGCGCTCGCGCCCGGATAGGTCGTCGTGACCTGGACCGTCGGCGGCACGATGTTGGGGTACTGCGCCACCGGCAGGGTCACCAGCGCCACGCCACCGATCAGCACGATGATGATCGCCAGGACGTTGGCCAGGACCGGCCGGTTGATGAAGAACGCTGAAATCATCGCGATGCTTCCCGGCGGATCACTTCGTGGTTCCGTCGGGCGTGGCCGCGATGGTGATGAGCTTCGGGACCACCTTGCCGCCGGGGATCGCGCGGCTGTTGGTGCTGAGCACCACCCGATCGTCGGCTTTGAGGCCGGTCGCGATGACGCGCAGGCCACCCGGCAGGAGCTGGCCGGTGGTGATCCGCGCCTGCTCGACGACATTGTCCTTGTTGACGATCAGGAGGTACTTGCCGGCCTGGTCCTCGGCGATCGCCCGGTTGGGCACCAGCAGCGAGGCGGTGGCGCCGAGGCCCTTCGGCACTTTCACGCGCACGAAGAAGCCGGGGATCAGATTCCGCGTCGGGTTGTTGAACAGGCCGCGTACCAGGATCGTGCCGGTCGTGGCGTCGATCTCGGGCGAGACGTAGTTGAAGAAGCCCTGGTGGGGGAAACCGTCCTCGTTCATCAGGCCGATGGTCAGCGGGATCTTGCTGAGCTCCTCGACGTCGAGGCGGCGCTCCTTCAGATTCTGCCGGATCTGCAGAACGTCCTGTTCGCTCATGTTGAACGTGACGTACATCGGATCCATCCGCACGATCGTCGCCAGCTTGGTGGCGGTCGATGCGCCGACCAGCTCGCCGACGGACACGAGATGCTTGCTGACGATGCCGTCGAACGGCGCCTCGACGGTGGTGTAGCTCAGATTCGTTTGGGCGATCGTGAGGTTGCCTTCGGCGTTCTCGACATTGGCGCGGGCGTTGTCGCGCTTGGCCTTGGCGGTGTCGAAGGTGTTCTGCGCCGACACGTTCTGGCGCAGCAGGGTCTCCTGGCGGGTGAACTCGGCTTCGGCCTGGACCAGGGAGGCCTTGGCGCCGTCGAGCTGGGCCTGGGCCTCCTTGACCTTGGCCTTGTACATCGTCTGCTCGATGGTGAAGAGCAGGTCGCCCTTCTTCACGACCGAGCCGTCGACGTAGCTCTGCGCCGTCAGGAAGCCTTCGACACGTGCCACCAGGTCGACGGTCGCGAAGGCCACCGTGTTGCCGGTCAGCACCTCGAAGGGGGCGACTTCCTGCTGCAGCGGGATCCCGACATTGATCTCAGCCGGGGGCGGCGGCATGAATTTGTTCTCGGGCTTGCACGCCACGAGACCCACCGCCAGGGCGGCGACCACCGCCAGCGACGAGAGGGTGCGATGAGGGCCAGTGACTGCAAAAAGTCCGGCTTCGTCGCTACGATTGCACATGCTTCCGACGATGCTCCCCGCGATGCCGACCAAGCGTTAGCGCATCCACTGCAGGATTGCCACCGTCGACGGCGGTCACAGGCGCTTGAGGATCAGCGACAGATTGTTCGCAGGCATTTCAACGATTTCCGGCGGTCCGAAGCCCTGTTCGGCGGCCAGTCCAGCGACCGCCTCGAGGTCGCGCACGCCCCAGGCCGGATTGCGGCGGCGCAGGTCCTGGTCGAAGGCCTCGTTGCTCGGCGCGGTGTGACGGCCGCCCCGGCGGTAGGGGCCATACAGAAAGAGGGTGCCACCCGTCGGCAGGATCCGAGCGGCGCCCGAGATCAGGCCGATCGCCGCGCCCCAGGGCGCGATGTGGATCATGTTGGCGCAGAGGATCGCGGCGGCGCGGTCGACCGGCCACCGTTTCGCCGTGACGTCGATCTCGAGGGCCGGGCGCACGTTGCCGAGGCCGAGGGTGCGGACCCAGTCGTCGATGCTGGCACGAGCCTCGGCGTCGGGATCGCTCGGCTGGAAATCGAGGATGGGCAGGGAGGCGGCGAAGTGCACGACATGCTCGCCCGAGCCGCTGGCGATCTCCAGGACCAGGCCGTAGGGCGGCAGTCTCGGTTTCAGCACGTCGAGGATCGGCTGCCGGTTGCGCTGGGCGGCGGGGGCTTCGCGTCTCATCGTGCGTCCTCGATTGCCTGCCAGATGCGGGCGGGGCTGGCCGGACCATCGAAGCCTTTGACGCCGAGCGGCGCCAGGGCATCGAGGATCGCATTGGCGATGGCGGGAAAGGCAGCGATGGCGCCCGCCTCGCCGCAGCCCTTCACGCCCAGCGGATTGGTGGTGCAGGGCGTGGCGTTGAAGCCGAGGTCGAACGACGGCAGGTCGTCGGCGCGCGGCAGCGCGTAGTCCATGAACGAGGCGGCGACCATCTGGCCCGACGTGGGATCGTAGGTCGCGTGCTCGAGCAGCGCCTGGCCCGAGCCCTGCGCCATCGCGCCGTGCGCCTGGCCGGTGGCGACCATCGGGTTCACCAGCACGCCGTAGTCGTCGACCGCGGTGTAGCGCGCGAGCTCGACCTTGCCGGTGTCACGGTCGATCTCGACCTCGACCACGTGCGCGCCGTTGGGGAAGGTCATGTGCTCGCGTTTCCAGGCATGGAACGTGTCGAGCGGCTTGCCCTTCTCGCGGCCGAGCGCGGCCGCCTCGAGAAGGCCGATGGCCCGGTCGGTGCCGGAGACGACGAAGCGACCGTCCTCGAAACGGATGTCGGCTTCCGCCGCCTCCAGCGCATCAGCGGCGAGCGCGATGCCCTTGGCGACGATTTCGTCCGAGGCGCGCCAGATCGCGGTGCCGCCCATGTAGGTCGCGCGCGAGCTGCCGTGGCCGCCACCGGCCGGGATGGCATCGGTGTCACCCTGCACGAGGCGGATACGCTCGTTGGGCACGCCCAGCCGATGCGCCAGGATCTGCGGGAAGGTCGTCTCGTGGCCCTGGCCGATATGCTGCGTGCCGGTGATCAGCGAGACCGTGCCGTCGGCCTCAAAGCGCACGTCGACATTCTCGTCGGGCGGGCCGCCGGTGCCCTTGATGTGATAGGCGAAGCCCAGCCCGCGCAGCCGCCCGCGGGCCGCGCTGTCGCGGCGGCGTGTCTCGAAGCCCGCGCGATCGGCGCGCAGCAATGCCTTGTCGAGCGATTCGGCGAAGCGACCGCTGTCGACCTGGAAGCCGAAGGCGTTGGTCATGGGCATCGCCTCGGGCGGCACCATGTTGCGCCGGCGCAGCTCGGCGGCGTCGATGCCGGTCGCGAACGCTGCGGCATCGATCAGGCGCTCGACGATGTTGATCGCCTCGGCGAAACCCGGCCCGCGCGTCACGCCGATGGGCGCGGTGTTGGTGACGACCGCCACGACGTGCAGGGCGATCGAGGGGATGCGGTACACCGAGCCCTGCAGGTGGATGTACTGGTAGGTCTGCACGCCGCCGCCGGCGCCCGCCATGTAGGCGCCGAGATTGGCGAGGCTCGCGATCCGGAGCGCGAGGAAGCGGCCGTCGCCGTCGAGCGCCAGCGACGCTTCGGCCAGCATGTCGCGCGCAGCGTGGTCCGACAGGAAGACCTCGCTGCGGCTTGCGATCCATTTGACCTTGCGGCCGGTCCGCTTGGCCGCCCACAGGATCAGCGCATGTTCGACATAGGCGAAGTTCTTGGCGCCGAAGCCGCCGCCGACATCGGGCGCCACGAAGCGTACGGCCTTGGCCTCGACGCCGAGCGTGCGTGCCACGAAGTTGCGGTTGATGTGGATGTTCTGGCTGGAAACGTGGAGCGTGTAGCGGCCGGTCGCGGGATCGCAGGAACCGACGCCGCCGCGCGGCTCCATCGGGTTCATGACGATGCGATGGTTGTCGAGCGTGAGCTCAACGACGTGGGCGGCGCGCGCGAAGGCGGCGTCGGCGCCCGCGGCGTCGCCGGTGCGCCAGTCGAGGCAGACATTGCCGGGGATCTCGGCCGCGAGCTGCGGCGCGCCTGTTGCGCGCGCGGCGGCGGCCGTGGTCACGGCAGGCAGGGCCTCGTAGTCGACCTCGACCAGCTCGGCGGCGTCGAGCGCCTGTGCCTGCGTTTCCGCGACGATCAATGCAACGGGCTCGCCCGCGAAGCGCACCTTGTCGGACGCGAGCAGCGGCTGGGCAGCGAAGGCGAAGGGCTCGCCGGTCTGCACGTTCGCCTCGGCATAGGGCCGCAGCGGCTTCAGCCCATCGGCGGCGGCCTCGGCGGCGGTCAGTACGGCCAGCACGCCCGCGGCGCGGCTTGCGGCGGCGGTATCGATCGAGCGGATGAGCGCGTGGGCGTGCGGCGAGCGCAGCACGACGGCGTGCGCCAGGCCATCAAACTTCAGGTCGTCGAGATAGTTGCCATGCCCGGTAACGAAGCGTGCATCCTCGCGGCGCTTGGGCGAGTCGCCCATCTTGTGGAGGGTCATGTGCGCAGCGTCTCCGCGTTCTGGGCCTGCCGCTTCTCGTCCCACCAGTCACGCATCTGCAGGCCCCAATAGGCAAGCTGAGTCGCCGCACGGCCGAACGGGCCGCCAGCCCAGGACGTGCCGAACGGCGCGAAGAGCTGCGCGCGCGAGCCATCGCCCAGGATGCCCGCCACGACGGCGTCGGCGCCAGCCGCAGTCTGCGCCACGCCATGGCCGCCGAAGGCCGAGCAGACCCAGAGGCCCGGCGCGATCTCGCCCACTTGCGGCATCTTGTGCGGCGCATAGCCCATGATGCCGGGCCAGGCATAGGCGATCCTGATGTCGCGCAGCTGCGGATAGACCGAGACGATGTCGCCGCGCATCATCTCGCGCAGCCGCGGCGGCTCGCGCGTGTCGGTCGTGATGCGGCCGCCCCACAGAAGGCGATCGCCGTCGACCACCCGATAGTAGTCGCCGGCGCGTCGGGTATCGGAGATCGCGCCGCTCCACCGGATCGCCTCGCCGAGCGCGGCGCCGATCTTTTCGGTCACGGCGACATAGGTGGCGACCGGCAGCACGGCGCCGGCGATGCCGCCATGAACGACGCCGAGATCGGCATTGCCGGCCAGCACGACGTGGCGCGCGCTGACCTCGCCTGCTGCCGTCATGAGCCGCCAGCCGTCGCCGTTGCGGGCGAGCCCGGTCGCTTCGGTGGCTTCATGCAAGCGGCCGCTGCGCGCTTCGATGTCACGCGCCAACGCCAGCGCGAAATTCAGCGGATGGATATGGAAGGACAGCGGATCGTGGATGCCCTGGTGATAGCTCTGCGTGTCGAGCACGTCCCGCACCTCGGCCGTCGTCCACGGCTCGAAGCTGGCGCCGAGCTGATCGGCGAGCCGACGCGTGCGGTCGGCGAAGTCCAGGCCCTGGTCGGTCCGCGACACGCTGAGCTTGCGGCTGCCCATGAGAATATCAGGGCGGCCCAGTGCCTCGATGGCTTCGCGCACGACGGCGACGCCACGCTTCGATTGCTCGTAGAGACGGCGGGCATGGTCGGCGCCCAGCCGTTCGATCAGCGCGCCCGTGCGCAATGCATAGCCCGGACCGACGAAGCCGCCGTTGCGGCCGGAGGCGCCCCAGCCGATGCGATGGCGCTCGAGCAAGATGACGCGCTTGCCCTGAAGCGCGAGCAGCCGCGCCGTGTGCAGGCCCGCGAAGCCGCCACCCACCACCGCAACGTCGGCGTCGTCCTGCGAGCCGAGCGGCGGCCGCTTGGGCGCGGAGTCTCGCGTGGCGGCATACCAGCTGGCCGGATAGTCGTCGGGACGCATCGTCATTCTTCTCCGCGATAAGAGGTGGCACAGGAAGGCTTGCGCGGTCACGCCCCGTGTCGCTTAGTTTGGAAGAATCTCGGAGTTTCCCGGAGGACGTATGTCGGTCGATTTCGATGCGGTGATCATCGGCGCGGGCTTCGGCGGCATGTACATGCTGCACCGGCTGCGACAGAAGGGCTTCACGGCGCGCGTCTTCGAGGCCGGCACGGGCGTCGGCGGCACCTGGTACTGGAACCGCTATCCCGGTGCGCGCTGCGACGTCGAGAGCGTGCAGTACTCCTACCAGTTCTCGCCCGAGCTCGAGCAGGAATGGGAATGGTCGGAGCGCTACGCCACCCAGCCCGAGCTGCTGCGCTACGCCAACCACGTCGCCGACCGCTTCGACCTGCGCCGCGACATCAGGTTCGAGACGCGCGTCACGAAGGCCACGTTCGACGAGAAGGCCAATCTCTGGAGGGTCGAGATGGAAAAGGGCGACAAGGTCGCCGCACGCTTCGTCATCACCGCGATGGGCTGCCTGTCCTCGCCCAACACGCCGAAGATCCCGGGCCTCGAGGACTTCAAGGGCCCGACCTATCACACCGGCAACTGGCCGCATGAAGGCGTCGACTTCACGGGCAAGACGGTGGGTGTGATCGGCACCGGCTCCTCGGCCATCCAGTCGATCCCGATCATGGCCGGGCAGGCGAGCCATCTCACCGTGTTCCAGCGCACGGCGAACTACACCGTGCCGGCGCACAACAAGCCGCTCGATCCGGCCTATGTCCGCGACGTGAAGGCAAACTATCGCGAGATGCGCCGCCGCGCCAAGACCAAGCCCGCCGGCATCGATTTCACCATCAATATGGCCTCGGCCATCGAGACGCCGGCAGCTGAGCGCAACCGCGAGTTCCAGGCGCGCTGGGATTACGGCGGGCTGGGCTTCATGGCGTCGTTCTCGGACCTGCTGCTGAACGACGACTCCAACAAGACGGCGGCCGACTTCGTGCGCGCCAAGGTCCTCGAGGTCGTGAAGGATCCGAAGACGGCCGAAGCGCTGGTGCCGAAGAACATCATCGGCTGCAAGCGGCTCTGCGTGGACGACGGCTACTGGTCCACGTTCAACCGGCCGAACGTCACGCTGGTCGATATCAGCGACGCAGCCATCGAGCGCATCACGCCGACCGGGCTGCGCGCCAAGGGCCAGGACTACACGTTCGACTGCCTGGTGCTGGCGACCGGCTTCGACGCCATGACCGGCGCGCTGCTCAAGGTCGACTTCCGCGGTCGCGGCGGCGCGACGTTGAAGGACAAGTGGAACGAGGGGCCCAAGACCTATCTCGGCCTCACGGTCGTGGGCTTCCCCAACCTCTTCATGATCACCGGACCGGGCAGCCCCTCGGTGCTGACCAACATGCTTCCCTCGATCGAGCAGCATGTCGACTTCATCGCCGATTGCCTCGAGGCGCTGCGCGCCAGGGGCAAGACGATGATCGAGGCGGAGCCGCAGGCGCAGGAGGCCTGGGTCGGCCATGTCGGCGAGGTGTCGAACATCACGCTGCGCTCGACCTGCAGCTCCTGGTATGTCGGCGCCAACATCCCGGGCAAGCCCCGCGTGTTCATGCCCTATATCGGCGGCCTGCCGGCCTACATCCAGGCCTGTGAGAAAGTCGTGGCCAACGGCTACGAAGGCTTCGCGCTGGCGTAACGTCCCTGTAATGGCCGGTCGGACAATTGACCGCCGCCGGGACATCGCCTAGATATTAACCGGTAGGTTAACAAAGGCGCGCGAGGTCGTGCATGTTGAAGACCCTGGCCATCATCGGCACGGTCGTCGTCGTCGCGATCGCGGCGATCCTGATCTATGCCGCGACCAAGCCAGATTCCTTCCGCGTCCAGCGCAGCGCCGCCATGAGCGCCGCGCCGGACAAGATATTCCCCTACATCGCCGGCCTGAAGCGCTGGCGGGAGTGGTCGCCCTATGAGGAGCGCGATCCTTCGATGAAGCGCACTTACGAGGGCCCGGAGAGCGGCAAGGGCGCCATCTATGCCTGGGACGGCAACAAGAACGTGGGCTCCGGACGCATGGAGATCCTTGAGGCGACGCCCGCGCGCACCGTCATCAAGCTCGATTTCTTCAAGCCGTTCGAGGGGCACAACACCGCCGAGATCACGATGGAGCCCAGGGGGAATCAAACGTTTGTCACCTGGGCGATGCATGGACCCAGTCCCTATATGTCCAAGCTGATGAGCACCTTCATGGATTTCGACGACATGATCGGCCGAGACTTCGCCGCCGGTCTCGCGAAGCTGAAGGTGATCGTCGAGAAGTAACGAGCTGTCCAAGGAGTAGATCATGCACCAGGGAATGCGCGCACTCGCGCTTGCAGTGGCGATCGGAACGACTTCCGTCGTGGCCGTGGAGGCGCAGACGCTGCCGCCGGGCGTGTTCGCCGCGGAGCGGGACATCGCCCTGGCGACCGCCGGCACGTACACGCTCGACGAATCGCACACCGCCATCGTCGTGCGCGTCTCCCATCTCGGCTACTCGCACAGCATCTTCCGCTTCGACCGCGCCAAGGGCTCGCTCACCTGGGATCCGGCGGCGATGGAGAAGTCGAAACTCGAGGTCTCCGTCGAGACGGCGTCGATCACCAGCAACGTGAAGGGCTTCGCCGAGGAGCTGGCGGGCGACAAGTTCCTGAAGTCCAAGGAGTTCCCGCAGGCGACCTTCGTGTCGACCGCGTTCAAGCCGGTCGACAAGACTCGCGGCAAGGTCGAGGGCCAGTTCACGCTGATGGGCAAGACGAAGGCCGTCACCTTCGAGGTCACCCTGATCGGCGCCGGCAAGGGCTTCGGCGGCAAGGCGCGCATGGGCGTCACCGCCGTCGCCAGCATCAATCCGCAGGATTACGGCCTGCCGCCGTTCTTCACCGATCCGATCCAGATCGTGATCGACACCGAGTTCGAGAGACAGTCCTAGGAGGAGAAAGTCATGGCTGTGCAGCCCTACCTGTTCTTCGACGGCAAGTGCGAGGAAGCGTTGGAGTTCTACAAGAAGGCGCTCGATGCCAAGGTCGAGATGATGATGCGGTTCAAGGAGAATCCGGAACCGCCGCAGCCCGGCGATGCGAATTGCGCCGGCCCGATGCCGACGGCGGACATGGCCGAGAAGATCATGCATTCCGCCTTCAAGGTCGGGGATGTGCAGATCCTGGCATCCGACGGCATGTGCAGCGGCAAGCCCACGTTCCAGGGCATCTCGCTCGCGCTTTCGGTGAAGACCGAGGCGGAGGCCGACAAGCGGTTCTCGGCTCTTGCCGCCGGCGGTGAGGTGCAGATGCCGCTCGCGAAGACCTTCTTCTCGCCGAAGTTCGGCATGGTCGCCGACAAGTTCGGCGTCTCGTGGATGGTGATGGTCGACTAGCTTTCAGACCTTCTCGACGTTGGCGCTGCGCAGCGGCACGCCGAACTCCTTGCGGCAGACCTCGGCGAGGACGGCGACGCCCTCGCGGATCGTCGCGGGGTCGGGATTGGCGAAGCAGAGGCGCATGCGGTTCTTCGCATAGGCCTTGTTGGACGACCATTCGGGGCCGGGGTTGATCGAGACGCCAGCCGCGAGGGCGGCCTGCGCGAGTTTCACCGTATCGACCTGTTCGGGCAGCTTGATCCAGAGATAGATGCCGCCCGCCGGGTCGCCGAACTCGGCGGCGGTGCCGAACTGCTCGGCCAAAGCCTCGCGCAGGGTCTGCAGCTTGGCGTGCAGGGTCTTGTTGAGCTTCGGCACGTGATCGTGGAAGTGCTTGTTGCAGAACTCGGCCAGCACCATCTGCTCGAGCGCGCCGGTGCCGGCATCGAGCTTGAGCGCGATGATGCGCGACAGCACGTCCCACTTGGCCACGATGTAGCCGACACGCAGCGCCGGCGCGATCGACTTGGAGAACGAGCCGATGTGGATCACGCCCTCGCCCTTGGCCATGGCGTAGAGCGAGGGCGGGCGCTTGCCGCTCCAGATCAGGTCGGAATAGCACTCGTCCTCGAAGATCATCACGCCGTACTGGCGGGCGAGCGCCAGCAGTTCGGCGCGGCGCTTCTCGCCCATGATGCCGCCGGTCGGGTTCTGCACGGTCGGGATGGTGTAGATGTACTTGGGCGTGATGCCCTGCTTCTTCAGCTCGGCGAGCTTCTCCTTCACCACGTCGAGGCGCATGCCTTCCTCGTCGAGCGGGATGCCGACCACGTTGACGCCAAGCCGCACCAGCCGGTTGATGGCGCTGCCGTAGGTCTCCTGCTCGATCAGGACCGTGTCGCCCTTGCTGACCAGCAGCCCGTTGATCAAGTCGAGCGCCTGGGTCGAGCCCGAGATCATCAGGATCTCGTCGGCGGTGCACTCGACGCCGGCGTGGCCCTTGAGCTTCTTCGCCAGGAACTCGCGCAGCGGCCGATAGCCCTGCGGGCCGCTGTTCAGGCCATAGGTCGCGAGCGAGGCGCCCTCACGCTTCAGCACCGTGGTCGCCGCCTCGATCAGCGCATCGACCGGCACGTGCGCGGCGTCGTTGTGACCGCCGATGAAATTGTACTTCGGGAATCCGTTCCACTTGGCAGCCGGCGCCGGGTTGTTGGGCGCGAGCAACGGCGCGAGATCGAACGGAGCGGTCATGGTCGTTTCCCCTGTGGTTGGCCCATTGCTGGGCCAGCCGCCGGGGATTCGCAACAGCTTTGCGGGATTCAGGCCGTGGCGCGGAACGAGTGCGGGCTGGCCATGTCCCAGGGCTGGCGCCAACGCGGATTGCCCGAACCCGCGACCAGCTCGCCTTCGGTGAGGGCCGGGTAGACGTCGGCGAAAGTCACGACTTCGCGCGGCGAGATGCGGCGCGAGATATGGATCGGCTTGAAGTCGGCGGGATGGTCGAGGCCTGCCGCGGCGGTGAGCTCGGCCAGCTCGTGCAACGTCAGCCGGTGGAAGTTGGCGACGCGCTGGATCTTGTCGGGCACCACCAGCGCGCGCTGGCGTGTCGGGTCCTGCGTGGCGACGCCGGTCGGGCAGCGGTCGGTGTGGCAGGACTGCGACTGGATGCAGCCCACGGCGAACATGAAGCCGCGCGCGGCGTTGCACCAGTCGGCGCCCAGCGCCATGGCGCGGACGATGTCGAAGGCGGTGATGATCTTGCCGGCGGCGCCGATCTTGATGCGCTGGCGTGCGCCGATGCCGATCAGCGCGTTGTGCACGAAGTAGAGCCCCTGGCGCATCGGCTTGCCGACATGGTCGACGAACTCCATGGGGGCGGCACCGGTGCCGCCTTCCTTGCCGTCGACCACGATGAAGTCCGGGTAGATGCCGGTCTCGAGCATCGCCTTGCAGATGGCGAGGAACTCCCACTCGTGGCCGATGCAGAGCTTGAAGCCGGCCGGCTTGCCGCCGGAGAGCCGGCGCATCTCGGCGATGAACTGCATCATCTCGACCGGCGTCGAGAAGGCGGAATGGCTCGAGGGCGAGACGCAGTCCTCGCCCATCGGCACGCCACGCGTCGCCGAGATCTCGGCGCTTACCTTGGGCGCCGGCAGAACGCCGCCGTGGCCGGGCTTGGCACCCTGGCTGAGCTTCAGCTCGACCATCTTGACCTGCGGATTGGCCGCACCTTCGGCGAACCGTTCGGGCGAGAAGGTGCCGTCGGGATTGCGCGCGCCGAAATAGCCCGAGCCGATCTCCCAGATGATGTCGCCGCCGCCTTCGCGGTGATAGGGGCTGTAGCCGCCCTCGCCGGTGTCGTGCGCGAAGCCGCCGAGCTTGGCACCGCCGTTCAGGGCGCGGATCGCGTTGGCGCTGAGCGCGCCGAAGCTCATGGCCGAGATGTTGAAGATCGAGGCCGAGTAGGGCCGGGTGCAGTCGGGGCCGCCGATGATGATCCGGAACGGGTCCTTGGTGACGGGGCGCGGCGCGATCGAATGCGACATCCATTCGTATCGGTCGGCATAGACGTCGTAGGTCGTACCGAACGGGCGCACGTCGAGCGTGTTCTTGGCGCGCTGGTAGACGATCGCGCGGCGGTCGCGCGGGAAGGGCATGCCGTCCTTGTCGCCCTCGAAGAAGTACTGGCGCATCTCGGGCCGAATGGCCTCGAAGATGAAGCGCAGGTGCGCCGCGACCGGGTAGTTGCGCAGGATCGAATGGCTGTCCTGCATGTAGTCGTACAGGCCGAGCGCCGACAGGAACGCGGCGACCAGGAAGCAGATGCCGATCCACCAATGCGGATCGGCCATCCAGGCGAGGCCGAAGCCGACCGCGGCGAGGCAGGCGAGAGTCCAGGTGATGAAGCGTGGCGTGAAGGGCAGCGGCAGCGATCGCATGTCTTGGTTCTCCCCCGAGCCCGCACTCTAGCGCACTTTAGGTGCGTTCGAAGGATACGCTCTTGGCCCCGCGCCTCGTCCGGAGGGTGCTGGCGGCCCGTCGCAGACCGACCAGGACCATGACGAGGAGCGACACGGCAAGGACCTTGTGGGCCGGCCGCGGGGCCAGCTCGGGGTCGAGGTTGGCGAGCAGGATGCGCATCGGGTCGATCTTGTTGACCAGGCCGTACCACGAGGCCTCGAAGACGACGGTGAGCAGCGTGGCGCCAACGGCCAGCAGGGCGAGGCCGGCATAGCTCGTGCGCAGCCGCAGGGGCAGGACCCGCCACAGCATCAGCCACGTGAACAGGCCGGCGGCGAAGGCGGCCTCGCCGATCTTGACCTTGGACTGGATGAAGAAGTGCACGAGCGCCACGGCCACCGCCGGATAAACCAGCCAGTGCAGCCGCTTCCAGTTGCGCTTCAGCCGCCGCTGCCAGCCGTTGGTCGAGGTGAGGGCCAGCGCCACGAGCACCAGCAGGGCCGCGAAGCCGATCGTCAGGTAGAAACGCTTCACGATCTCGGTGGCGACGACGAGCAGGTTCCACTTCTGGTCGAGCACGTAGATCAGCAGGTGCGCCACGGCGTAGAGCGCTGCGGCGACGCCGATACGGCGGCGGATGTGGATCAGCGGCATCCAGTCGAACAGCGTGCGCGCCGGCGTCATGGCGAGCGAGACCAGGAGGAACACGACAGCCCAGTCGCCCGTGGAATGGGTCGCCAGCGTGACGGGCCGCGGTCCCAGTTCGTCGGCGTACCAGCGCCATGCCAGCTCGGCGGCCGGCAGGCAGAGGCCGACCAGCGTGACGAGGCGGAGCCAGAAGATGGTGTGCTGCGTGGACACGGGCGGACCCTATGCGATCGCGCGATCAACCACGGGTCAAAGATGCGTCATCGCTGGCTGCCGAACAGGAAGCGATAGGTGCCGATGGTCGGCGGCGCCTCGACGCCGAACGACCGGAGCCGCGTGGCCGTGAAGGCGAGCCGGGCCGCGGCGCCCGCAGCCGCGACGTCGGCCGCCTCGAGCAGGACGATCCATTCCGCTTCCTCGGCCTTGGGATGATCCATGCTCTTGTCCTGCAGCGGCGCGTGCGCCACCTCGAGGTCGTTCTCGCCGGCGCAGGCGCCGATCATGCCCGGCCGGCGTATCAGCTTGGGCAGCGTCTGCTCGGAGAGCCATTCCACGAGTGCCTTGCGACGGCGTGGGTCCGGGACGAACCGCACCGTAGCCAGGCCGCCGCCGACACCGTGCGTCTGGTCGACCTGGATGCGGAGCGTCAGGCGCTGGAAATGCGTGAAGCGCGCCATCACCGACTTCGTCCAGGGTGTCTGGTTCGCGAGCAGGCGCAGGTAGCCGGGGGTCGCCAGGTCGGCGACAGTGTCGCATTCGTAGGTCGCGACATACTTGGGCGTGGCGCGAACGGCGACGTAGCGGCGGGCACGACGGAAGCCCGGGAGATTGACCCGCTCGTCGATGTGCTCGCGATTGTACCACTCGTTGAAATCCCGTTCGTCGCGCGCCGCGACCTGCGTGAACGTGATCAGCATTCCCTTGCCGTGGAGGGGCATTGTTTCGTCCCGCTGTGGCCGTCGCCTAGTCTATGCTGCCACCTTCCCGGGAGGAAATGCCATGAAGATCGCCAAGATCGAGGATTTGCATTGTGACGCCGGCTGGCGGGATTTTTCGTTTCTCAAGATCACCACCGACGACGGCCTGGTCGGCTGGTCGGAATACAACGAGGGCTACGGCAGCGCGGGCCTCACGGCTGTCATCCGCCGCATGGCGCAGAGCCTGATCGGGCAGGATCCGCGGCCCATCGAGCGCATCATGACGACGATCTACGCGATCACGCGACAGGCGCCGGGCGGCATCAACCAGCAGGCCATGGCTGCAATCGAGAACGCGCTGCTCGACGTCAAGGCCAAGGCGCTGGGCATCCCGGTCTACGAGCTGTTCGGTGGGCCGGTACGCGATCGGCTGCCGCTCTACTGGTCGCATTGCGGCAGCTACCGCTTCCGCAACGCCGAGGTGATGGGCCTCGAGCCGGTGCGCTCGCTCGACGACCTGGTGAAGCTCGGCAAGCACGTGAGGGAGCGCGGGTTCAGGGCGCTCAAGACCAACATCTTCCGCTTCGATCTCGACCCGCCCAACATGTACCAGCCGGGATTCGGCCGCACTCCGGGCGGGCCGGAGCTCAATGCCGACGGCAAGGTGCTCGCCGCGATCAACGAGGGCCTCGCGGCCTTCCGCCAGGGCGCCGGCCCCGACATGGGCATCCTTCTCGACACCAACTTCAACTTCAAGACCGAGGGCTACATCAAGGTCGCGCGCGCCTGCGAGCCCTACAACCTTTTCTGGCTGGAGATCGATTCCTACGATCCGGAGGGCCTCAGGCTGATCCGCGACCGCGCGCCGATGCCGGTGGCGTCCTGCGAATCGCTGTTCGGCCGCCGCCAGTTCCGGCCGTTCTTCGAGAACCGCTCGATCGACGTGTCGATCATCGACGTGCCGTGGAACGGGCTCGCGGAGTCGATGAAGATCGCGGCGATGGCCGAGGCCTACGAGATCAACTGCGCGCCGCACAATTTCTACGGCCACATGTCGACCCTGATGAGCGCCCATCTCTGCGCCGGCATGCCCAATTTCCGTATCATGGAAATCGATATCGACGACGTGCCGTGGAAGGACGATCTGGTCACGCATCCGCCGGTCATCCAGAATGGCGAGCTGATCGTGCCGACCCGGCCCGGCTGGGGCGCCGACATCAACGAGGGGGCGGTCAAGGCGCATCCGCCGAAGAACCCGCATCCCTGAGAGGAACACCGACATGGTCTACGAACTGCGCTGCTACACGCTGAAGCCCGGCAAGATGCCGGAATACCTGAAGGCCGCCGAGACGATCGGCCGGCCGGCCCGCGGCCAGAACTTCGGCGTCAACCACGGCTACTGGACCGCCGAGTTCGGCGAGCTGAACCAGATCTGGCACCTGTGGAAGTACGACAGCTACGAGGAGCGCACCCGGCTGCGCAACGAACTCTCGAAGCACAAGCCGTGGACCGAGGGCTACGTGCCGGTGATCCGCCCGCTGATCGAGCGGCAGGACCTGCGCCTGATGAACCCGGTCGTCGACATCAAGCCGTCGGACGGCACCACCGGCAACATCTACGAGCTGCGCATCTATCGCTGCCAGATGGGCGGCGCCGTCCAGTACGGCAAGGACTTCAAGGAAGTGCAGGCCGCGCGTGAGAAGTATTCGCCGATCTGGGGCGCCTGGACCGGTGAATTCCCGCAGCCCAACGAGTGGATCCATCTCTGGCGCTACAAGAACCTGCAGGAGCGCTTCGAGGCGCGCGGCGCGGCGATGAAGGATCCCGCGTGGCAGGCCTACCTCGCCAAGGGTCCGGCGAAGCTCGCCGCGATGCATTCGACGCTGCTGCTGCCGACGAACTACTCGCCGAACAAGTGACGGCGTTGCTGGAGTAGCGTTCATGGATTCGTTCGACGACACCGCACTGGCGTTGATGAAGTTCGGTGTCGGCCAGCCGGTCTCGCGCAAGGAGGATCCGACCCTCCTGCGCGGGCAAGGCCGCTACACGGACGACATCAATCTCGCAGGCCAGGCCTACGCCGTGATGGTGCGAGCCAAGGTGGCGCACGGCGTGCTGAAGGGCGTCGATACGAAGGCTGCTGCAGCAATGCCGGGCGTATTGGCGATCCTGACGAACGCCGATCTCGAGGCGGCGGGCTTCGGCCCGCTCAAGTGTGCCATGAATATCCCCGCGCGCGACGGCTCGCCGATGAAAACGCCGCCGCGGCCTTCGCTCGCCAAGGGCAAGGTGCGCTATGTCGGCGAGGCGGTGGCCTGCGTCGTGGCCGAGACGGCGGTGCAGGCCAAGGATGCGGCCGAGGCTGTCGAGCTCGACATCGAGGAGCTGCCTGCGGTCACTAATCCGGGCGATGCGCTGAAGCCCGGCGCGCCGCAGATCCATGACGAGGCACCCGGCAACCTCGTGCTCGACTTCCACTATGGCGATGCCGAGGCGGTGAAGAACGCGTTCGCCGCCGCCGCGCACGTGACGCGGCTCGAGATCAACTCCAACCGCATCGTCGTGAATGCCATGGAGCCGCGCTCGGCGATCGGCTCCTACGATTCCAAGACCGAGCGCTGGACGCTCCATGTCGGTTGCCAGGGCGTGATGGGCATTCGCGGCGGCCTTGCCAAGGACGTGCTGCAGGTCCCGGCCGACAAGGTGCGCGTCCTGACGGGCAATGTCGGCGGCTCTTTCGGCATGAAGAGCCAAGTCTATCCGGAATATGGCCCGCTGCTGCTCGCCTCGAAGAAGCTCGGTCGGCCGGTGAAGTGGACCGACGAGCGTTCGGAGAGCTTCCTGAGCGACCATGCCGGCCGCGACCACCAGCGCGTCGCCGAACTTGCCCTCGACAAGGATGGCCGTTTCCTCGCGGTGCGTCTCGGCGGCACCGGCAACGCCGGCGCCTACATATATCCGCCGATGCCCGCGACCACCAACGCGGTGAAGAACCTGATCGACGTCTACGCGACGCCGGCGATGGAGGTGAACTCCCAGGTGGTGTTCACCAATACCACGCCGGTCGCGGCCTATCGCGGCGCCGGCCGGCCTGAGGGCAACTACTACATGGAGCGCCTGATCGACACAGCGGCGCGCGAAATGGGCATCGACCGGGTCGAGCTGCGCCGACGCAATCACATCGCGCCGACACAGATGCCGTACAAGGCGCCGTCGGGCATGAACTATGATTCCGGCGAGTTCACCGCCGTGCTCGACAAGGCGCTGGTTGCCTCCGACTGGAACGGCTTCGAGGCCCGCAAGGCCCAAAGTGCGAAGCGCGGCAAGCTGCGCGGCCGCGGCGTCGGCTCCTACCTCGAGGTCACCGGCCCGCCGGCCAAGGAATATGGCGGCATCCGCTTCGAGGGCGACGGCACGATCACCATGCTGTCGGGCACGCTCGACTACGGCCAGGGCCATGCGACGCCCTTCGCGCAGGTCTTGAGCGAGCAGACCGGCATTCCCTTCGATCGCTTCCGCCTGCTGCAGGGTGATTCCGACCAGCTCAAGGTCGGAGGCGGCACCGGCGGCTCCAAGTCCGCGCTGGTCGGCAGCCAGGCCTTCCTCGAAGCGGGCGACAAGCTGATCGAGCAGGGCAAGCAGATCGCGGCGCATGTGCTCGAGGCGGCGACGGCCGACATCGAGTTCGTGAAGGGCCGCTACGTGATCGCCGGCACCGATCGCAGCATCTCGATCGTCGAGCTGGCGGACCGGCTGCGCGGCGGGCTCAAGTTGCCGGCGGACGTGCCGCAGTCGCTCGACGTCAGCCACATCTCGGACAACCCGCCGTTCTCGTTCCCGAACGGCTGCCACGTGGCCGAGATCGAGATCGACCCGGACACCGGCACGATCGAGGTCGTGCGCTATTTCATGGTCAACGACTTCGGCACGGTCATCAATCCGATGCTGGTGGCGGGCCAGGCGCATGGCGGCGTGATCCAGGGGATCGGCCAGGCGCTGATGGAGCGCACGGTCTACGATCCGCAGGGCCAGCCGATCGCCGGCTCCTTCATGGACTACGCCATGCCGCGCGCCACCGACGCGCCGGACTTCTCGATCGAGAACCACTCGGTACCGTGCAAGACCAACCGGTTGGGCGTGAAGGGCTGCGGCGAGGCGGGCTGCGCGGGCGCATTGCCGTCGGTGATGAACGCGATCGTCGATGCGCTCGCCGGGCACGGCGTCACGCACATCGACATGCCGGTGACGCCGGAGAAGGTCTGGCGCGTGCTGAACCGCGCCTAGCGCGGCAGCGCGTAGCCGATCTTCTCCTCGATCTCGATCGTCTTCTTCACGGCCGGCCGCGCCATCATGCGGTCGTAGTGCGCCTCGATGTTGGGGAAGTCGCCGGGTTTGGGTTCGAGCGAGTTGCGGAAGCGCCAGAACAGGCGGAACAGGTGGATGTCGGCGATGGAGTACTGGCCGGTGATCCAGCCGCCGCTGCCCAGCCTGCGGTCGGCCACCTTGTAGACCTCGCGGGCCGCATCGATCCCCTCGCGCCGCGCCGGGTGGATAGTCGAGGCGATGTAGGACATCCACGACACGATCTGCGCCTCGGTCTCGGGATCGTCCTGCGGCAACAGCTTCGCCTCGGGATGGAGGCGGGCCAGATAGAAGAGGATGCCGGCGACCTCGGTGAGAACGCGACCGTCGATCAGGAGCGCCGGCACCTTGCCGACCGGGTTGATCGCCAGGAACGCGGCGGTGCGCGTGTCCTTGGCGGCGAGCGACAACGGCTTGGCTTCGAACGGCACGCCGATTTCGTGGAGCGCGATGTGAACCGCCATCGAGCTGGAGCCGGGCGAGAAATAGAGAGT
>SCVT01000097.1 GCA_004296815.1 Reyranella sp.
AGCGCATCCATCGCATCGTGCAGGCCCTGGAGGAGATCGCCGTTGTAGGCGTTGTTCACATCGGGTCGGTTCAGCGTGACCGTGCCCACGCCGCGCCGGTCGAGCGCCCAGAGGACGGGGTCGTTCATCCTGTTCAGTCGGCCTTCAGGTAGCTGTCCTTGAGCGCGATCTTGCCGTCGCGCACTTCGTAGAGGTCGATGCCGTAACGGTCGAACGGCTTGCCGGCATGGTCGATGCCGGTGGCGCGGAACAGGCCGAAGATCCTGTCGCCGGAGCGATGGATGCTCGCCTCCGAGTACCGCACCTCGCGATGCGCCCGGCTCTTGTCGCCGAAGTAGGCGCGCAGGTCGTCCTTGCCCTTGAGCACGCGACCGCCGGGCGAGCCACCGGCGTTCTGCCGCCACTCGAAGTCGTCGGTCACGCAGGCCGCGATCTCCTCGACATCGGCCTTGTTGAAGGCCTTGCCGAAGCGGCGGAACAGGTCGTCGATGGCGTCGGGCATTGGGTCCTCCCTGCGATCAGCTCTTGAGCAATCCGCCGAACGTGCCGGCGATGTGGCGTTTTACGGTCGCGTCATCGATCGTCGCCATGTCGACGCGCACCGGCCGCTCGCCCGGCAGGGAGATTTCGATCTCGCGCGTCGGCACGTCGCCACGATAACGCAGCACCCAGGCGCCGGGCTCGCCCGTACGATGCACGGTGAGGAGGAGCGCCGGCGCGGCGTCCGGCGAGTTCTCCTCGCCCGGCGAGAATTCGAGGGTCGAGATGTGGGCGTCATGGCCGGCCTGGCTCAGCCGCTCCCGTGCGTCGTCCAGGGTGGGCCGGATGGTCTCCCGGCACTTCACCCAGAAGGCCTGCACGAAAAGGTCTGTCTCGGCGTCCATTTCCCCTCCGATCGATTGTTCGCGAAACCCTAGCACCTAAATCTCCCACGGCGGCGGCGAAAACTTCTCGAGGATGAAGTCGATGAAGGCCGTCACCTTCGGCGCGAGGTGGCGGCGATGCGGATAGACCGCATGGATCGGGATGGGATCCTCGGCGCGGAAATCCTCGAGCAACGAGACAAGCTCGCCGCTCTTCACCGCGCTCGCGACCGTGAGCCGGGTCAGGCGCACGATGCCCAACCCCTGCAGCGCCAGACGCATTTGTGCCTCGCCTTCGGTGACGGCGACCCTGCCGCCGACCTCGATCTCGCGGATCTGTCCGTCGATGCGGAACGGCCAGCGGTTCAGGTAGGGGCGGTCGCGCGAGAAGATGCAGTTGTGTCGTGCGAGCTCGTCGGGCCGCTGCGGCGCACGATGACGGGCGAGGTACGACGGCGAGGCGCAGACCAGTCTTATGTCCTCGCCGATCTTGCGCGCCATGAAGCTGGTGTCGGCAAGGCGGCCGATGCGGATGGCGATATCGACGCCTTCCTCGATCATGTCGACGACCCTGTCGGTCGGCATGAGCTCGAGCTGCAGCTGCGGGAAGCGCTCGAGGAACTCGGCGATCACGGGCGCGAGCTGGTGGGTCGAGAAGGCGAGCGACGTCGTGACCCGCAGCAGGCCGTGCGGTGTCTTGCTCTGACCGCTGATCTGGCTCTCGAGCGTTTCGATCTCGCCCACGATGCGCCGCGCCGTGGCGTAGAAGGCCTCGCCCTCCTCGGTGAGGTGGAGGGCCCGCGTGGTCCGCTGAAGCAGTCGCACCCCGAGCCGCGTCTCCAGTCGCGTGACCAGCTTGCTGACGGCCGATGGGGTCAGGCCGAGCGCCGGGGCCGCGGCCGAAAAGCCTTTGGAATCAACGACCCGCACGAAGGCGGCCATCTCGCTCGCATGATCGATCATTGCGCAATTAGTGAATTTCATTCATCAGTGTTCGTCAATCACTGTGTATTAACCGCCAAAGGAAAAGGAATTAGGTTCCTTTCAATCCTTTGGAGGTCTTTCCCATGTTTTCGGTCCGTTACCCCACTGTCGACGAACGCCGCGCCTACGAAGCCCGTGCCATGCGTCTGCGTGGTGCCGTCGTCGCCGGCCTGGTCCGCGACATCGCCCGCTGGGTCTCCGCTGCTTCGCGCTAGGCCTTAGGCACCTTTACGCCGGCCGCTTTCAACAAGACGGCGGCGGCGTTCCGGGCTGCCGTGGCGACCTTCGGGTCGCCCCGGACGATGGCGGCGGCGATCGCGCCGTCGATCAGGATCAGGAGCTGCAGCGACAGCCCTTCCGGATCCTCCACGTCCAACCGTTTCAACAGATCACGCAAGCTCTTGCGCCGCTGTTCCTTGAACGCGAGCGCGACCCTGTTCGCAGCATGCGCCGGCTCCTTGAGCTCGGCCACGGCGTTCACGAACGGACAGCCGCGGAACACCCCCGTTCCGATGGTGCGTTCCAGCCTCTCGAAATTCCCCAGGATCTGCTCGACCGGCGGCCGTTCCGACGGCGGCGCCGGCTTCAGGCGTCGCGACAGGTAGGCCACGATCAGCTCGTCCTTCGACGGGAAGTAGTTGTAGAGCGTGCGTTTGCTGATGCCGATCTCGGCCGCGATCGTGTCGACGCCGACGGCGCGGATGCCCTGACCGTAGAACAGCCGGTCCGCGGTATCGAGGATCCGCTCCTGCATGGCTGCCCTGCCGGCCGCTCGCGTCATCGCCTTTGAACTCCTCGCCGTCCGACCGTAAAGTACACAGACCTGTGTAATCAAGGGGGGACATGACGGTGAGTGTGCTGAAAGAGCTGCGGCCCGTCATGCCGATCCTGGTCGGTGCGTCGATCATGTTGAGTATTGGCATGGGGGTGCGGCAGAGCTTCGGCCTGGTGATGCCGTCGCTGACCCGCGACATCGCGCTGACCATTTCCGACTTCGCCTTCGCCATGTCGGTCCAGAACCTGGCTTGGGGCTTCCTGCAGCCGGTCGCGGGCGCGCTGGCAGTGCGGGTGGGCTTCCGGCCGGTGATGGTGGCGGGCTCGGCGTTCTACGTCGCGGGCCTCCTGCTGTTCGCGCTGGCCGACGGTATGGCGCTGGTCCTGCTGGGCGGTGGCGTGCTGGTTGGCGTGGCGCTCGCCTGTACCGCCTCCGCCATTTCCTTGGCGGTCGGCTCGCGCGCCGTGCCGGCGCATGTGCGCAGCTTCGTGCTGGGCGCGATCACGGCGACGGGCTCGCTGGGGGCGGTGGTCTCCGCACCCCTAGGCCAGATGCTGACGACCGATATCGGCTGGCGCGCCGGTTTGCTGGGCTTCCTCGTCCTCACCCTCGGCATGCTGCCGGCGGCCTGGATCGCGGGCCGCGTCGATCGTGTGGCGCTGCCATCCACCAAGGCCGGCCAGATCGGCGACGTCTCCGCGCGCGAGGCGCTCGCTGCCGCGGCCCGCAGCCTGCCGTTCCTCGTCATGACCGGCGCCTACTTCGTCTGCGGCATGCAGCTCCTCTTCATCACGACGCACCTGCCGTCCTACCTCGCGATCTGCGGCATGGACCCGACGCTCGGCGCGCAGGCGCTGGGCGCCATCGCGGTGTTCAACGTGTTCGGCTCGCTGTTCTTCGGCTGGGCCGGCGGGCGCTGGAACAAGCTCGCCCTGCTGGGCGGCATCTACATCGCCCGCTCGTTCGTGTTGGCGGCCTACTTCTTCGTTCCGCCGACACAAGCGAGCACGTTGGTCTTCGCCTCGTTCATGGGCTTCCTGTGGCTCGGCGTCGGCCCGCTGGTTGCGGGCGCCGTGGCCGAGATGTTCGGCCTGCGCTGGCAGGCGATGATCCAGGGCGTCGCCTTCATGAGCCACCAGCTCGGCAGCTTCCTCGGCGCCTTCGGCGGCGGTGTCCTGTTCGACGCGCTGGGCTCCTACGACCTCGCCTGGCGCCTGGGCGTCGCCATGGGTCTGGCGGCGGGCATCGTGCAGGTGGCGTTCGCCCTGTTGGGGCCGCCGCCTGCCGCCCCGCCCTCCGAGTTCAGGCCTATTCGGGCTTGAACTCCGGCTTGATCTCCTGCTTGCGCCACTTGAAGCGCAGTTCCGCGAGGCCGACGCTCAGGACGTAGAAGATCGGCGTGAAGATCAGGCCGAAGATCGTGACGCCCAGCATGCCGGCGAACACCGCGGTGCCGAGCGACTGGCGCATCTCGGCGCCGGCGCCCTCGCTGATCACCAGCGGCACCACGCCCAGGATGAAGGCGAGCGAGGTCATCAGGATCGGCCGCAGGCGCGTCTTGGCCGCGGTCACGGCGGCGTCGAAGCGGTTCATCCCCTGCTCGTGCGCCTGCTTGGCGAACTCGACGATCAGGATGGCGTTCTTGGCCGCGAGCCCCACCAGCACGACGAGGCCGATCTCGACCAGGATATTGCGATCGAGGCCGCGGATGTTCACGCCCACCATGGCGGCCAGAATGCACATCGGCACGATCAGGATGACGGCGAGCGGCAGCAGCCAGCTCTCGTAGAGCGCCGCCAGCAGGAGGAACACGAACAGCACGGCCAGCCCGAAGGCCAGCGCCGCCGTGTTGCCGGCGAGCTTTTCCTGCAGCGCGATCTCGGTCCATTCGAAGCCGAAGCCCGAGGGCAGCACCTTCTCGGCGAGGCCCTCCATGGTCGCGATGCCCTGGCCGGAGGAGTAGCCGCGCTGCAGCGCCACCTGAACCTCGGCGGCGGGATAGAGGTTGTAGCGCGCGACGCGGTAGGGACCGGTGATGTCCTCGAACGTCGCGACGGCGCCGATCGGCACCATCTCGCCCGAGACGCTGCGCGTCTTGAGGTTGGCCACGTCGCGCAGGGTGAGGCGGTAGGGGTTGTCGGCCTGGGCGGTCACGCGATAGGTGCGGCCGAGGATGTTGAAGTCGTTGATGTAGGCCGAGCCCATGTAGGCCGAGAGCGTCTCGAACACGCGCGCGATCGGCACGCCGAGCTGCTCGGCCTTGGTGCGGTCGATGTCGGCGAAGATCTGCGGCGTGCGCGTGTTGTAGAGCGTGAAGGCCTGCGTGAGGCCCGGCGCCTGGCCGGCCGCGCCGGCCAGCGCCCAGGTCGCGCCCTCGAGCGCCGTCAGGCCGCGCGAGGCGCGGTCCTGCACGTAGCCCTTGAGACCGCCGCCGGTGCCGATGCCCGGCACCGAGGGCGGCTCGAGCACGAACACGAAGGCCTCGCGCAGGGCGAACATCTGTTGGCGCAGGTCGGCCAGGATCATGTCCTTGGTGATGCCCGGCCTTTCCTCGAACGGCTTCAGGGTGACGAAGATCACGCCGGTGTTGGGCGCGTTGGTGAAGGTGGCGCCGTCGAAGCCCACAAAGGCCACGGAGTCCTTCACACCGGGCCGCGAGGTGATGATCTCGCTGGCCCGCCGCACCAGTGCGTCGGAGCGCTCCAGCGTGGCGCCGGCGGGAAGCTGCATGGCGGCGATCAGGTAGGAGCGGTCGAGCTGTGGCACCAGGCCGGTCGGCGTGGAGACCAGCCGATTCCAGGTGAGGCCGACCAGCCCGGCGTAGATCACCAGCATGATGAAGCCCATGCGGATGAGACGCGCCGTCGAGCGGCCGTAGAAGTCCGACAGCCATTCGAAGCCGCGGTTGAACTGGCGGAAGAACCAATTGACCGGCCACATCAGTCGGTCGACCAGGCCGGGCTTGGGCTTCTCGACATGTGAGAGCGCATGGCTCTTGAGCAACAGCGCCGCCATGGCGGGCGACAGGGTAAGCGACACGAAGGCCGAGATCGCCGTCGAGGCCGCGATGGTGATGGCGAACTGCTTGTAGAACGTGCCCTGCAGGCCCGTGATGAAGGCGGTGGGCAGGAAGACGGCGACCAGCACCAGCGAGATCGCGATCAGGGCGCCGCCGACCTCGTCCATGGTCTTGTGCGCGGCTTCCTTCGGCGACATGCCCTGCGTCAGGTAGCGCTCGACGTTCTCGACCACGACGATCGCATCGTCGACCACGATGCCGATCGCCAGCACCAGGCCGAACAGCGACAGCGTGTTGAACGAAATGCCGACGGCCGCCATGACGGCGAACGAGCCGATCAGCGAGACCGGGATGGCGAGGATGGGAATGATCGCCGCCCGCCAGGTCTGCAGGAACAGGATCACCACGATGACGACCAGGATCAGCGCCTCGAACAGCGTCGTGATGACGGCGTCGACGGAGGCCTGGATGAAGGTCGTGGGATTGTAGACGATCGAGTAGTCGAGGCCGGCCGGAAAGCTCTTCTTGAGGCGCTCCATCTCGGCGATGATCGCGTCCGAGGTGGACAGCGCATTGGAACCCGGACGCTGGAAGACGCCGAGCGCCGTGGCCGTCTTGTTGTTGAGGTAGGCGTTCAGCGTGTAGTCCTGCGCGCCGAGCTCGACGCGGGCGATGTCGCGCAGCCGGGTCACCGAGCCGTCGGGCTCGGCGCGGACGACGATGTTCTCGAACTCCTCAGGCGCGCTCAGGCGTCCCAGGGTGCGGACCGACAGGGTGAAGCCGCCGGGCGACACGGCGGGCGCCTGATTCACCGCACCGGCTGCGACCTGCAGGTTGGCGGCGCGCAGGGCCAGGATGACCTCGCCTGCCGTCAGGTTGCGGGCGGCGACGCGGGCCGGATCGAGCCACACGCGCATGGAATAGTCGCGGCCGCCGAACACCAGCACGTTGCCGACGCCGTCGACGCGGCTCAGCACGTCCTTCACGTAGAGCGTCGCGTAGTTAGAGATGTACTGCTGGTCGCGCGTGCCGTCGGGCGACGTCATGTGCACGACCATCATCAGGTCGGGCGATGCCTTGCGCACGACGATGCCGAGCCGCTGCACATCCTCGGGCAGGCGCGGCTGGGCGACCGCCACGCGGTTCTGCACCAGCACCTGGGCCTGGTCGATGTTTACGCCGGGCTTGAAGACGACGTTGATCGACAGCCGTCCGTCACCGGTCGACTGCGAGTTGATGTAGAGCATGTCGTCGACGCCGTTGACCTCGAGCTCGATCGGCGTGGCGACGGTCTCGGCGATGACCTCGGCCGAGGCGCCTGGATAGACGGCGGTGATGTTCACCGTCGGCGGGGCGATCTCCGGATACTCGGCGACGGGAAGGCCGCGCTGGGCGATGAAGCCCACGATCAGGATGATGACCGACAGGACCGACGCGAAGATCGGCCGGTCGATGAAGAAATGTGAAAAACGCATGCGGGGCCCTTACTTGGCCTTGGCGACGATCTCGCCCTTCTGCGGCACCACCTTGGCGCCCGGCCTCACAAAGGGGTTGGCCAACCCGTCGAGCACCACGCGATCGGTCGGCTCGAGACCGGAGCGGACGACCCGGAGCCCGTCAACGATCTGGCCGAGCGTCACGGGCTTGGCCTGCACCATGTTGTCCTTGTTGACGATGAACACGATCTTGCGTGCCTGGTCGGAGATCACCGCGGAGTCGGGGATCAGCAGCGCGTCGTACTCGCCGCCGAAAAGCTGCACACGGCCGAAGATGCCGGGCGTCAGGAGCTGGTCCTTGTTGTCGACCAGGGCGCGCACGCGGATCGTGCCGGAGCGCGCGGTCATGGCGTTGTCGACGAAGTCCACCTTGCCGGTGCGGGTCCACTCCGTCTCGTCGGAGAGCCGGATACGGACGGGGTTGGCGCCGTCACGTGAAGACGCGAGCGCCCCGGACAGGATGAGGCGGTTGTAGCGCAGGTGATCGGCTTCGGAGATGTCGAAGAGGAAGCGGATCGGATCGAGCGTGACGATCGTGGCGAGCAGCGTAGCGCCGGTCTGGCCGCCCGAGATCAGGTTGCCGGCATCGACCTTGCGGTCGGAGATGCGGCCGGCGATCGGCGCCGTGACGTTGGTCCATTCGAGGTTGAGCTTGGCGTTCCGCAACGCCGCTTCGGCCGACTTGAGCTGGGCGCGCGCGACCGCCAGCGCGGACTTGCGCGAATCGTGTTCGGCCTCGGTGATGGTGCGCGAGGCGATCAGCGATGCGCCGCGGTTGACCTGCAGCTCGGCGAGATCGACCTGGGCCTTGTTGCGGGACACTTCGGCCTCCGCCGATTCGACGGCGATCTCGTAGGGCCGCTGGTCGATGGTGAAGAGCGGATCGCCGACATTGACGATCTGGCCGTCGCGGAAGTTGATCTTGTCGATGAAGCCCGAGACGCGGGCGCGCACCTCGACGGAGGCGACCGCTTCGAAGCGGCCGGAGTATTCGTCCCACTGCGTGACACGCTTGGCGAGCGGCTCGGCGACGCCGACCGGCATGGCGGGCGGTCCGCCTTGCGCGACCGCTGCGGTCGGCGCGAGCAAAAGGGCTACGATGGAGAAGAGACGGCGGCTGACGGACAAAAGGAGCTCCCCCGCGACGGCGCGCGCGTTGCGTGTCGACATGTGGTTCCGACAGTGCACCGTGTCAATTGTTTGGCAGGTATACGTCTGTTCATGCGGCCCCAACCATGCTGGCAAATTGCAAGCACATGGCGGTTTGTTGCGCTGCCTGCTGGTGGTCGCGCAATCATCGGGCCAGAATTGGACGATGCGCGTGCACAACTCGGCCCGGTTCGCGGTGATCGTCAATCGCATGGCCCACAAGGGGGGTGCGGCTCGTCGATGGCCGACGATGAAGAGCGAGCTCGAGAAGCGCCTGGGGCC
>SCVT01000098.1 GCA_004296815.1 Reyranella sp.
CGGTCCCCTCCGACAGCTCGGCCATCGAGGCCACCTTCCTCGTCGGCACCGACCTCGTCGAATTCGCCCGCCACGACCTGCCGATCTACCTGACGCCCGATTCGCGCGCCGGTGCCCTCTGGGCCGAGGCCTGCGTCGAAGACACGTCGTACGGCGCGCCGCTCGATCGCCTGTTCGGCGAGCCTGAGGCTGTGTTCGTCGACGGAATCGCGGGCGCGCTCGAGGCTCATGCCGTCCCGTCGGTCGGCGAAGACACCCTGGTCACGCTGAACGAACTGTCCGAAGGGCTGATCCTGCCCGCGTCCGACGAGCCCGCCACGATGCGCGAGCTCGCCGCGATCTACGATTTCGGCCAGGGCTCACATGCGGTCGTCCATCTGCAGGACGGCTGGAGCTGGGACCAGGTTGGCGCGGAGTGGTCGTTCGACCACCACGCCTAACCCCAAAAGATCAGGCTCAACAGATCAGGCCGCGTCGCCCAGCTCGAGCTGGACGAGGTTCATCCAGTAGGCCGCACCCGTCGTCAGGATCTGGTCGTTGAAGTCGTAGAGCGGCGAATGCACGTTCTGGCATCCGCCTTCGCCCGCGCCGCCGTTGCCGATCATGATGTAGGCGCCGGGCTTCTTCTCCAGCATGAACGCGAAATCCTCCGCGCCGGCGATCGGCGAGGTGTTGGGCTCGACGTTCTCGCGGCCCACCGTCAACGCCGCCGCCTCGACCGCGACCGACGTCTGCTCGGCCGCGTTGACCAGTGCGGGATAGCGCCGGAAATACTTGCTCTCCGCCGTGCAGCCGCCGGCCTGCGCGATGCCGGCCGCGACCTCGGCGAGACGACGCTCGAGCAGTGCGCGGATGTCCGCCGAGAAGCTGCGCGCCGTGCCACGGATCAGCACCTCCGACGGAATGACGTTGGGTGAGCCGAACGTGCCGGCCGCGATGTGGCCGACGCTCAGCACTGCCGCCTGGCTCGGCGGCACGTTACGGCCGACGATGCCCTGGACCGCCACGATGAACTGCGCGGCGACGAACGTCGGATCGGTGCCGCGATCGGGCATCGCGCCGTGGCCGCCGGTGCCCTTGAACGTCACCTCCCAGCTATCGGATGAGGCGAGCATGGCGCCGGGGCGGATCGCGAAGTGGCCGACCGGGAAGCCCGGCATATTGTGCATGCCGTAGACCACGTCGCAGGGGAACTTCTCGAACAGTCCTTCCTCGATCATCACGCGCGCACCGCCGAGCCCTTCCTCGGCCGGCTGGAAGATAAAGTGAACGGTGCCGGCGAAGTCCGGCGCCGCGGCGAGCCGCTTGGCCGCGCCCAGCAGCATGGTCGTGTGACCGTCATGACCGCAGGCATGCATCTTGTTCGGGATCGACGAGGCGTAGTCGAACGCGTTCTTCTCCTGCAGATGCAGCGCGTCCATGTCGGCGCGCAGGCCGATCGCCTTCTGGCCGGGCTTGTTGCCCTTGAGCGTGCCGACCACGCCGGTGGTCGCCATCCCGCGATGGACCTTGAGGCCCCACGACTCGAGCTTCTCTGCCACGATCTGCGCCGTCCGCACCTCCTCGAACGCCGTCTCGGGGTGGCGATGGATGTCGCGGCGGATGGTCGTGAGGTCGGCCAGGTCGGCGGCCAGCAAGTCGGCGGTGAAGCGGGTCATGTGAATCTCCTAAGACGTGGAGACTAGCCCTTTCTCCGTCTCGCCTGCACGGGGAGTTGTCGGTGCGCGGCGACGCGGCGCAGCCATTCCTGTGCCGCATCGCCCATGGTCTTGCCGCTCGCGGCCTTGAGCCACGCCATGAAGGGCGTGTCGAACTTGAAATCCTCGCCGCACTCGGCGCGAAAAAAGCGCCGGACGTTCTGCGTGTTCCGGTAGTCGGGCGTGATCGGCGTCTTCCGGGTGATCTTGCCACCGTGCCAATCGAACGCCGTCATTGAACCTGCCTATTCGAGCCTGGAGACATCGCGTACAGCACCGTGTGCCGCGTTGGTGGTCAAGGCCGCATAGGCCTTGAGCGCCGCCGACACGTTACGGCGGCGACCGGCGGGCTTCCACGCCGCCGCGCCCTTCGCGCTCATCGCCGCGCGGCGCGCGTCCAGCACTTCGTCTGCGACGTCGAGACGGATCGAGCGGTTCGGGATGTCGATCACGATGCGGTCGCTGGTCTCCACGAGGCCGATCAGGCCTCCTTCAGCCGCTTCCGGCGAGATATGGCCAATCGAGAGGCCCGAGCTGCCGCCCGAGAAGCGGCCGTCGGTCACCAGGGCGCAGACTTTGCCCAGGCCTTTCGATTTCAGGTAGCTGGTCGGATAGAGCATCTCCTGCATGCCGGGGCCGCCCTTCGGGCCCTCGTAGCGTACCAGCACGACATCGCCCGCTTTCACCTCGCCCAGCAGGATGCCGCTCACCGCTGCGTCCTGGCTTTCGAACACGCGTGCCGTGCCAGCGAAGGTGAGAATCGATTTGTCGACGCCGGCCGTCTTCACGATGCAGCCTTCGGGCGCCAGGTTGCCGTAGAGCACCGCGAGCCCGCCTTCGCGCGAGAAGGGATGCTCGGTCGAGCGGATCACGCCACCGCGGCGGTCCGTGTCGAGCTCCTCCCAACGCTGCGACTGGCTGAAGGCCTGCGTCGTGCGCACGCCGCCGGGCGCGGCGCGGAACAGCTCGTGTGCGGCTTCGCTGTTGGTCCGCGTGATGTCCCAGCGGCCCAACGCGTCGACGATCGTCGGCGCATGCACGGTCGGCAGGCTCGAGTCGATCAGGCCGCCGCGGTCGAGCTCACCCATGATCGCCATGATGCCGCCCGCACGATGGACGTCCTCCATATGGACGTCGGCAATGGTCGGCGCGACCTTGCAGAGGCACGGCACGCGCCGCGAGAGCCGGTCGATATCGGCCATGGTGAAGTCGACGGCGCCCTCGCGCGCCGCGGCCAGGAGATGCAGAACCGTATTGGTCGAGCCGCCCATTGCGATGTCGAGGCTCATCGCGTTCTCGAAGGCGCGGCGGCCGGCGATGGTGCGCGGCAGCGTCGTCGCGTCATCCTGCTCGTACCAGCGGCGCGCCAGATCGACGACGACACGGCCGGCCTCGCGGAACAGACGCTCGCGATCGGCGTGCGTGGCGACCAGCGAGCCGTTGCCCGGCAGCGCCAGACCCAGCGCCTCGGTGAGGCAGTTCATCGAGTTGGCCGTGAACATGCCCGAGCAGGAACCGCAGGTCGGGCACGACGCTTCCTCGACGGCGGCGACCTCGGCATCGGTGTAGCTGTCGTCGGCCGCCACGATCATGGCGTCGATCAAGTCGACCGAGCGCTTCCTGCCCTTCACGACGACCTTGCCGGCCTCCATCGGTCCGCCCGAGACGAAGACGGTCGGAATGTTGAGGCGCATCGTAGCCATCAGCATGCCGGGAGTGATCTTGTCGCAATTGGAGATGCAGACGAGCGCGTCGGCGCAGTGCGCATTCACCATGTACTCGACGCTGTCGGCGATCAGCTCGCGGCTCGGCAGCGAATAGAGCATGCCGTCGTGGCCCATCGCGATGCCGTCGTCGACGGCGATGGTGTTGAACTCCTTGGCGACGCCGCCCGCCGCCTCGATCTCGCCGGCGACGAGCTGGCCGAGATCCTTGAGATGGACGTGACCGGGCACGAACTGCGTGAAGCTGTTGGCGATGGCGATGATCGGCTTGCCGAAGTCAGAGTCCTTCATGCCCGTCGCGCGCCACAGGCCGCGGGCACCGGCCATGTTGCGGCCGTGGGTGGTGGTGCGGGAACGATAGGCGGGCATGTTCTTCCTCCGGCGATTGGGCTTTGTCCCGCTTAGGCCCCCACCGAAGGTCTGTGAAATATATTAATAAGTCTCTATTGATATGCCAAACATATCACCAATGGATGCCCGCCAGCTCAAGCACTTCATAGCCGTCGCCGAGACGCTCCATTTCGGCCGCGCGGCCGAGCAGCTCGGCATGACCCAGCCGCCGCTCAGCCAGTCGATCATGGCGCTGGAGCGCGAGCTCGGCGCGCCGCTGTTCGCCCGCACGCGGCGCACCGTAGCGCTGACGCCGTTCGGCCGGCAGTGGCTCGCCCATGTGCGCGGCGTGGTGGACGGCATGAACGCGCTGCCCGGCATCGCGCGGCGGCTGCGCGACGGCACGATCGGTCGCCTCGAACTCTCCTTCGTGAGCACCGCCGACTACAACATCCTGCCTGCGCTGGTGCGCCGCTTCACGACGACGTTCCCCGACGTCGAGCTCGCGCTCACCGAGGCAACGAGCGACGTGCAGCTCGCCGCCCTGCTCGCCGGCAAGGGCCATGTCGGGCTGGTCATCCCGCCGCCCAACGGCGCGCTCCCCGAGGGCCTCTCGTATCTGCCGCTGGTCACGGAGCCGCTGGTCGCCGCCGTACCTGAAAGCTGGATCGCCGAGGGTCGGCTCGCTCTGTCGGCCGGCCGCCTCGCCGCCGAGACGGTGGTCGGCGCGCCGCTGATCCTCTTTCCGCGCCAGAGCGCGCCTGCCTTCCACGACCTGGTGACCGGCTACTACGCCCGGCACGGCGGCCAGGCACGGATCGCGCAGGAGGCGATCCAGATGCAGACCATCATCAGCCTGGTCTCGGCCGGCATGGGCATCGCGCTGGTACCGGCCTCGCTGCGCAATCTCGCCCGCAGCGGCGTGGCCTATGTCGAGCTGGGCGGCGTGGCACCGATCCTCGAGACCGGCCTCACCTGGCGCACGGATGACACGACGGCCACGATCACGCGGTTCGTCGACATCGCCAAAAAAGAAAACGGCGAAGCCGGTCGCCCGACTTCGCCGCTTCATACGTCCCTAGAAGAACGCTCGTAACGCTCTTCCGCGGGGCGCGGTCCGCCATAGCCCTTGGAAGGACCATGTCGGGCTAGTGAGATTGCGAGATCCCCGCTCGCCATCACCATCCTCGGGTGCAGACCGTCCATGCGCATGGACCTCCTGCAACGAATCCCCGGCTGCTTTTTCCTGCCAGCGCTCTCCCTCGCGAAGGGGGCGCATCGTCCCGTCGGACGAGTTCGCAGGGCACTCCGAGAACCCTTCAGCGGCTTTCGCCACCGCGAGGAACCTTTCGGCTCC
>SCVT01000099.1 GCA_004296815.1 Reyranella sp.
GGCGTGACGTAGCAGAGCATCGCCGTGCCGAACCAGCCGATCATGGCGGCGCCGATGCCCGAGGTGATGTGGTCGTAGCCCGGCGCGATGTCGGTCACGAGCGGCCCCAGCGTGTAGAACGGCGCCTCGCCGCACTCGCGGAGCTGCTTGTCCATGTTGGCCTTGATCTTGTGCATGGGCACGTGGCCCGGGCCCTCGATCATGACCTGGCAGCCTCTGTCCCAGGCGACCTTGGTCAGCTCGCCCAGCGTCTCCAGCTCGGCGAACTGCGCGGCGTCGTTGGCGTCCGCGTTGCAGCCGGGCCGGAGCCCGTCGCCCAGCGAGAACGACACGTCGTACTTCCGCATGATGTCGCAGATGTCGCCGAAGTGCTCGTAGAGGAAGCTCTCGCGATGCTCGGTCAGGCACCACTGCGCCATCATCGAGCCGCCGCGGCTCACGATGCCGGTGACGCGGCTCGCCGTCAGCGGCACATGTGCGAGGCGCACGCCGGCATGGATGGTGAAATAGTCGACGCCCTGCTCGGCCTGCTCGATCAGCGTGTCGCGGAACACCTCCCAGGAGAGCTTGGTCGGATCGCCCCCGACCTTCTCCAGCGCCTGGTAGATCGGCACGGTGCCGATCGGCACCGGCGCGTTGCGCACGATCCATTCGCGCGTGTCGTGGATGTTGCGGCCGGTCGAGAGGTCCATGACCGTGTCGGCGCCCCAGCGAATCGCCCACACCATCTTCTCGACCTCCTCCTCCATCGAGGAGGAGACGGCGGAGTTGCCGATATTGGCGTTGATCTTCACCAGGAAGTTCCGGCCGATGATCATCGGCTCGAGCTCGGCATGGTTGATGTTGGCCGGGATGATGGCGCGCCCGGCCGCCACCTCCTGGCGCACGAACTCCGGCGTGATGAAGGCTGGCAAGGCCGCGCCGAAGCTCTCGCCGTCGGCGAGGCGGGCCTCGGCTTCATCGAGGATCTTCTTGCGGCCGAGATTCTCGCGCTCGGCGACATAGATCATCTCTTTCGTGACGACGCCGGCGCGCGCCCATTCGAACTGGGTGATGGGCTTGCCGTCGAGGCCGCGCAACGGCCGCGGCGTGTTGGGAAACGGTCGCAGCGCCGAACTCTTCACATGGCCGTTGTCGATCGGCTGGATCGTGCGGCCGTCATATTCCTCGACGCCGCCGCGCTCGACGATCCAGGCACGACGCTGTCGCGCCAGGCCCTTGCGTACGTCGATGGCAATGGCGGGATCGGTGTAGGGACCGGTCGTGTCGTAGACGTGCACCGGCGGTTCGGTCGCGCTCGAAAGCGCGATCTCGCGCAAGGGCACGGCAAGATCGGATGCTGCGTCAGGCGTCGAGTAGACCTTGCGCGAGGCCGGCAGCGGCCCCGTGGTCACTTGCGGGGCGATGTTGGTGACGATGGTGTCCATGATGGATCTCCCGTGGCTGGTTGGCAGACGGAGATCCGGTGTTGTCGTGCAAAGGATGTATCCAGTCCCTTCGCCGGCATGACCCGGATCAGGTTCAAAGGGTCACCGCGCTGCCGGAAAGGCCGTCGGTATCTCAGCCCCTTGTCGGGACCCCCCTTGGACAGGCGAAGTTTAGGATGCGGGCGTGTGGAGAGAAAGCGAAGATCGGTCATATTGGGGTGCTACTGCCGAGCCGATGCGATTTCGTTGGGGGATCTTCACGCTGCTATGGGCGTGCACTGCAGCGCCTGTGCATGCGCAGCCGATCGGCGATGCGCTCAAGCGCTTCATGTACGACGACGCCGTCGCGACCGTGCATCTGCGGAGCTTCTATTTCGACAGGACCAACCCGCAATGGCCGAACAATGTCGCGTGGGCAGGCGGCGGCTGGGTCGGATACGAATCAGGCTGGCTCTATGACACCGTGCAGATCGGTGCCGTCGGCTACACGACGCAGCCGCTCTGGGCGCCAGCCACCACGCCCGGATCGGGGATCCTGAAGACCGGCCAGTACGGCTTCTTCGTGCTGGGCCAGGCCTATGCATCGGTGCAGGCGAAGGGGCAGACTTTCACCGCCTATCGCCAGCTCATCGACGAGCTGGAGGTGAACCCCAACGATGACCGCATGATCCCGAACACTTTCGAAGCCTATGCGCTGCGCGGCAAGCTCGGGGCGGTGAACTACTTCGCCGGCTATGTCGCAGCGATGAAGTTCAAGGACTCGCCCTACTTCATCAACATGGGTCAGCGGGCGGGCGCGCCCAACCACAATGCGGGGATGGGCCTGTTCAGCCTGAAGTATGGCTCGCTCGACGATCTCAGGCTGCGCGGGTCGGTCTACTACGTGCCAGACATCCTGACGTCGAGTTATGGCGATATCGCCAAGACCACGACCCTCAATGACTGGCTGAAGTTCCGCTTCGAGAGCAACGTCATGGTGCAGGGGAGCAACGGCCTGGACCTGCTGACCGGACGGCCCTTCAGCACCTGGTCGGCAGGCGCGCGCGCGACGTTCCTGGTGAGCGACTTCACGGTGTGGGGCGCCTACACGCAGGTCGGCAGCGCCTACCAGTATCAGACGCCCTACGGTCAGTGGATCGGCTACACCAAGCAGATCACGCTCGACTTCGACCGCGCCAACGAACGGGCCTGGCAGGCCGGCATCACCTACAACTTCGCGGGAATCGGACTGAAGGGACTGACGTTGCTCGCGTCAGCAACCTTCGGCAATGGCGCGATCAACGCCCTGACCGGCGCGCCCCTGTCAAACAACAACGAGTTCGACTTCGACGTCATCTACCAGGTCGCGTCGGACGCCTCGCCGGACTGGCTGCGGCCGCTGCAGTTACGTTGGCGCATGGGCCTGGTCGATCAGACGCTGAACGGCGTCACGACCTACATCAACGACTATCGAGCTATCCTGAACTACGAGGTGAAGTTCGGTGGCGCCAAACGCTAGACGATCTTGGCGCTCCGCATCTCGGCGATCTCGGCCGGCGCGTAGCCCACCTCGCGCAGCACTTCGTCGGTATGCTGTCCGAGCGTCGCGGGCGGGCGATCGACCGAACCGCCACCGTGCTCGAGGCGGAAGCCCGAGCCCACGACCTTGATCGGCCCGTGTTCGGTCTCGACGGTCTGCAGCACGGTGCGATGCTTGAAGAGGTCGAGCTGCACCGTCTCGGGGATGCTGAGCACGCGGCCGGCCGGGATGTCCGACTTGGCGAAGCGCGCCGCCCACGTCGCGGAGGTCTCCTTCTTGAGGGCCTCCTCGATGATCTCGTGCAGCGCGGTGTTGTTGGCGATGCGCGTCGGCCAGTCGACGAAGCGCGGATCGCCCAGCGCGTCGGCGCGGCCTACCTCTTTCATCAAGCGCTGAAACTGCGGATCGGTCATGACGGCGAGCACGATCCAGCCGTCCCTGGTCTTGAAGAGGTTACCTGTGGGCTTACGCGTCACCGAGAGGTTGGCGGACTGGCCGTGCACGCGCCCGGTCATCATGTGCTCGGTGAACTGCTGCGCCAGATAGCCCATCACCGCGTCGATCATGGCGACATCGACGAGCTGGCCCTTGCCCGTATGGGTGCGCTGGTAGAGCGCCGAGGCGACGCCCAGCGCTGCCGTCGCGCCCGACATCACGTCGGCGCCGGCGAAGCCCACGCGCGTCGGACCATTGTTCTCGAAGCCGGTGATCGACATCAGGCCGGACATCGCCTGGATCATCCCGTCGAACGCGGCGGTCTTGGCGTCGGGCCCGATCTGGCCGAAGCCGGAGACCGCGCAATAGATCAGCTTCGGGTTGATCGCCTTCAGCGTCTCGTAACCGATGCCAAGCTTGGCCATCACGCCCGGCCGGAAGTTCTCGATCACAACGTCCGCGGTCGCGGCTAGTTTCTTGACGACCTCGATCGCCTTGGGCTGCTTGAGGTCCATGGTTATCGAGCGCTTGCCCGAGTTCACCGCCACCCAGGGCGCCGCGAGGCCGCGCTTCTCCCACTCGTTGGCGCGGCTGCCGAAGCGCATGTCGTCGCCTTCGCGGCTCTCGACCTTGATCACGTCGGCGCCCAGGAGAGCGAGCTGGTAGGAGCCGTAGGGGCCCGCCAGCACGCGCGTGAAATCGAGGACCTTTACGCCCGTGAACGGCTTACTCATGACGATAGATCCCTAGGCGACGCCGGCCTTCTGGCGCTGGTTCAACGCGACCTGCTTCACCTTGTCGAAGTCGGCGCGCCGCTTGGCGACCTCTTCGGGGCTCATGCGCGTGATGTTGTTGTAGTCGTTCTTCCAGTCGCCGTCGTCGTTCCATCGCAGCGGCGATTGCACGGTGGTCCGTGGACCGATCGCGGTCTCCAGCACCTTCAGCGCGAGGTCGAGCGTGAAGCGCTGCGTGTCCGGCTCGTGCGGCTTGCCGCATGAGTTGCCCAGCGGGAAGTCGCTGAACAGGAAGCGCGGCACGCCGGCATATTCGACGATGTCCTTCGCCGCTCCCATGACGATCGTGGGAATGCCGTTCCGCTCCAGGTATCGGGCGACCAGACTCACGGTCTGGTGACAGACGGGTCAAGTAGGGACGAGCAGCGCCGCATCGACCTGGTCCTGCCGACAGCGCGCCAGGATCTCGGGCGCATCGGTTTCGAGCGTCACACGCTGGCTGCGGTTGGTCGGCGCGCCGTGGAAGCGCTTGGCGAGCTTGAAGCGACCCTCGGCCGCGAACTCGCGCATCAGCGGCAGCGGGAACCAGGTATTGCTGTCCTTCGCCGTGGTGTGCTTGCGGTCGTAGCCGATGTGACTGATGCGCGTGTCGTGATCGACCGCGGCGTCGCCGGAATAGACGGTGTAGAACTTGGCGCCGGCGTTATATGCCGCGCCCGGTCCCTGGTCGCCCTTGTCGGACTGGTAGGGCGCAGCCGTCGAGATCAAGGCGAGCGTGCTGTCCTTCAGCGGCTTCTTCAGCGGCTGGAAGGGCGCATCGACATAGTGTGCCCAGCGGTAGGGATTGTCGTAGCCCAGCGCGAGATAATACTCGCGAGTGCGACGCATGTATTCGAGCGGCACATCGTACTCGGGCGAGAAATCCATCGTATCGACCATGCCCGAAACTGGCTCTGCAAAGGGTCGAAGTCAAACCCGCAGCCCGGATGACAATGCAAGGCGGGCCCCGTAGTTTCGCATTCAAGAAATCGGGAGGAATCACAATGGGTCAGCTCACTCGCCGCGTCGTGCTCGGCGCGGGTGGCGCCTTTGCAATCGCCCCGTCTGCGCAGGCGCAAGCCTTCCCCAGCAAACCCAGCCGCTTCCTGGTCCCCTACCCCGTCGGCGGTATCGTCGACATCGTGAGCCGTTCGCTGGCCGATCCCATGCAGGCCGACCTCGGCCAGCCGGTGGTCGTGGAGCCCAAGCCCGGCGGCAACTCGACCTTGGCGACCGCGATGATCCCGCAGGCACCGGCCGACGGCTACACCTGGCTGATGGCCACGATCAGCCACGTCGTGGTGCCGCATCTGCAGCCGGTTCCCTACGACGCGCTTGCTGACTTCCAGCCGGTCGCACTGGTCGCCGTCGCGACCTCGGTCGCAGTGGTGAATCCCTCGCTTCCGATCACGACGCTGAAGGAGCTGGTCGAATACGGAAAGGCCAATCCCGGCAAGCTCAACTACCTCAATCCCGGCAACGGTTCGTCGATCCACCTGTCCGCCGAGCTCCTGAAGAACCAGTACAAGTTCGACATGATCTCGGTGCCCTATCGCGGCATCCCGCCGGGCATGACCGACCTGCTCGAAGGACGCCTGCAGGTCGGGCTGCTGCCGGGACCGCTCGCCATTCAACACGTCCAGTCCGGCAAACTGCGCGCGCTGGCCGTGCTGGCCGACAAGCGCCTCGCAACCCTGCCCGACGTGCCGACCTTTGCGGAGGCGGGTTTCGGCAACGCCCAGGTCATGAGCTGGTACGTGATCTCGGTTCGTTCGGGCACGCCCGCCGCCATAGTCGAGCGCCTGCACGGCTCGGCGATGAAGGCCCTGCAGAGCGCGGAGACGCGGGACCGGCTCGGCAAGGCCGGCTGCGAAGTGCCGGCGCCGCGCAGCCCTGCCGACATCATGGCGATGTGGAAAGCCGACTATGCCCGCTACGGCAAGCTGGTGAAGGAAGCGGGCATCAAGGGCGATAGCTGACAGCGAAGTGAGCCTGCGGCCATAGTGCGGCCCAACTCCGCCGCGCTATATAGAAGCCGACAGGTTGGCTTCGGGGAGCGCATCGCATGGCGATCAAACGGCGCAGCGTAATTGCAGGCGGCGCAGTCCTGTGGCTCGGCGCACCGGCCATTCTCCGGGCCCAGGCGCCGGCTGCGGGCGGCCAGAAGATCAACGTCAGCCACGGCTTCGCCATGCACGGCACACCGAAATACGCCGCCGATGCGGGAACGCCCGACTATCTCAATGCCAGCGCCCCCAAGGGCGGCAGCGTCCGGCTGGGCGCGCGCGGCACCTTCGATTCGCTGCATCCGTTCATCGTGAAGAGCGTCCCGGCGGCCGGCATCACCCAGATCTGGGACACGCTCTGCTGGAACTCGCGCGACGAGGCGTCGACGGAGTACGGCCTGATCGCGGAAACCATCGAATGGCCGGAGGATCGCGGCTGGGTGGCCTTCACGCTTCGGCCGCAGGCGCGCTTCCACGACGGCAGCCCGATCACGGTCGAGGACGTCATCTTCAGCCTCGACATCCTGAAGACCAAGGGCACGCCGATCTACGGCCTCTACTATCACGACGTGCTCAAGGCGGAGAAGGTCGGCGACCGCAAGGTGCTGTTCAGCTTCCGCGACAACACCAACAAGGAGCTGCCGCTGATCCTGGGCCAGCTCCCGATCCTGCCCTCCAAGTGGTGGGCGAGCCGCGACTTCGAGAAGGTTTCGCTCGAGATCCCGCTCGGCAGCGGACCCTATAAAGTCGACTCGTTCGATGTCGGCCGTTCCATCGCCTATCGCCGGGTCGACGACTGGTGGGCGAAGGATCTCTGGATGAACAAGGGGCGCCACAACTTCGAGCTCATGCGCTACGAGTACTATCGCGACGTCACGGTGCAGTTCGAGGCCTTCAAGGGCGGCGACCTCGACATTCGTCAGGAGAACATCGCGCGCAACTGGGCGACTGCCTACGACATCCCGGCGGTTCGCGACGGCCGCATCCAGCGCGCCACCATTCCGCACGAGCTGCCGACCGGCATGCAGTGCTTCGCCTTCAACACGCGGCGCGACCAGTTCAAGGACCGGCGCGTACGCGAGGCCATCTCGACGATGTTCGACTTCGCCTGGTCGAACAAGAATCTCTTCTACGGGATGTACAAGCGCAACATCTCGTTCTTCGGCAACTCCGAGCTCGCCTCGTCGGGCCTGCCCACGCCGGCCGAGCTGAAGTACCTCGAGCCCTTCCGCGGCAAGATTCCGGAGGAAGTCTTCACCAAGGAGTTCACGCTGCCGGAGTCGGACGGCACCGGCAATGTCCGTGACCTGGCGCGCCGCGCGCTTGCCCTGCTGAAGGAAGCGGGCTGGGAAGTGAAGGACGGCAAGATGACCGAGACGAAGACGGGCAAGAAGCTCGCCTTCGAGATGCTGCTGAACGACGCCAGCTTCGAGCGCGTCGTGCTGCCCTACAAGCAGAACCTGGAGCGCATCGGTGTCGACATGAACGTGCGCACCGTCGACACCGCCCAGTTCAAGCGCCGCGAGGACGAGTACGATTACGACATGATGGTCGAGGGCTTCGGCCAGTCGCTGTCGCCGGGCAACGAGCAGCGCGACTTCTGGGGTTCGAAGGCGGCCGACAATAAGGGCGGCCGCAATACGCTCGGCATCAAGGATGCTGCGATCGACGCCCTCATCGAGACGCTGATCGCCGCGCCCGACCGCGAGAGCCTGATCAACGTCACCCGCGCCCTCGACCGCGTCCTCCTGTGGAGCCACTTCGTCGTGCCGAACTGGCACAGCAACACCGCCTATGTGGCCTACTGGAACCGGTTCGGTCGACCGGCCAAGAGCGCCAAGTACGCGCCAGTCGCCTTCGATACCTGGTGGATCGACGAAGCGAAGGATCGCGCCCTGCAACGCGACAAGAAGTAGTCGGCCGAACGTTCGATGCCCGCCTACATCCTGCGTCGTCTGCTGCTGGTGGTGCCGACCCTGCTCGGCATCATGATCGTGAATTTCTTCATCATCCAGGCAGCTCCCGGCGGTCCGGTCGAGCAGATGATAGCGCAGATCCAGGGGACCGCCGTCAGCGCGACGGAGCGCTTCTCCGGCAGCTCGAGCGGCGGCGAGACGGTACGCAGCTCGTCCGGCGACGCCTCGAGCGGCGCCTACCGCGGCGCGCGTGGCCTGCCCAAGGAGATGATCGAGCGCATCGAGAAGATGTACGGCTTCGACAAGCCGATCGGCGAGCGCTTCCTGCTGATGATGAAGAATTACCTCGTCTTCGACTTCGGCGAGAGCTTCTTCAGCAACAAGCGCGTGGTCGATCTCGTCATCGACAAGATGCCGGTCTCCATCTCGCTCGGCCTGTGGACGACATTGCTGATCTATTTCGTGTCGATTCCACTCGGCATCGCCAAAGCCGTGCGCGACGGCTCGCGCTTCGACGTGTCGACCTCGACCACGCTGATCGTGCTGAACGCCATCCCGGGATTCCTGTTCGCGCTGCTGCTCGTCGTCCTGTTCGCCGGCGGCAGCTACTGGAAGTGGTTTCCCCTACGCGGTCTCGTCTCCGACGACTGGAGCTCGCTCGGCGCGGTCGACAAGGTGCTGGACTATTTCTGGCACATGGCGCTGCCGATCGGCGCGATGGTGATCGGCGGCTTCGCGACGCTCACTTTCCTCACCAAGAATTCCTTCCTGGAGGAGATCCACAAGCAGTACGTGCTTACGGCGCGCGCCAAGGGCCTCGTCGAGAGTCGCGTGCTCTACGGTCATGTCTTCCGCAACGCCATGCTGATCGTGATCGCGGGCTTTCCCGCTGCCTTCATCGGCGTCCTGTTCACCGGCTCCCTGCTGATCGAGGTCATCTTCTCGCTCGACGGCATCGGCCTGCTCGGCTTCGAGGCGGCACTTAACCGCGACTATCCAGTCATGTTCGGTACGCTCTATTTCTTCGGCCTGATCGGCCTTGTCATGGGGATCCTGGGCGATCTCATGTACACCGTCATCGATCCACGCATCGACTTCGAGGCCCGTGGCTGATGACCCCGCTCAACAAGCGGCGGCTGGCGGCGTTCCGGTCGAGCAAGCGCGGCATGATCTCGCTCGCCGTCTTCGGCGTGCTGTTCTTCGTGTCGCTGTTCGCCGAGTTCCTAGCGAACAGCAAGCCGATCCTGATCCGCTATGACGGTGCGTTCTATTCGCCGCTAGTGCGCGACTATCCCGAAACGACGTTCGGCGGCGAGTTCCCGACCAACGCCGTCTACACCGACAAGGAGCTGCAGAAGTCCATCGAGGAGAAGGGCTGGATCCTCTGGCCACCCATTCCCTACAGCTACAACACCGTTCTCAAGGGCGAAGGCCGCAAGGCGCTGCTGCCTCCCTCCTGGGATCACCTGCTCGGCACCGACGACCAGGCACGCGACGTGCTTGCCCGGCTGATCTACGGCTTCCGCATCTCCGTCCTGTTCGGCCTCGCGCTCACCATCCTGAGCACGGTGATCGGCATCCTGGCGGGAGCCGTCCAAGGTTACTTCGGCGGCGTCGTGGACCTGATGATGCAGCGCTTCCTCGAGATCTGGTCGAGCATGCCGACCCTCTACCTGCTGATCATCCTGGCGAGCTTCATCCAGCCCGGATTCTGGGTGCTCCTGGGCATCATGCTGCTGTTCAGCTGGATGGCGCTGGTCGGCCTGGTGCGCGCCGAGTTCCTGCGCGGGCGCAATTTCGACTATGTCCGGGCGGCCCGGGCGTTGGGTATGATGGATTTCCGCATCATGTTCCGCCACATCCTCCCCAATGCCATGACGGCGAGCCTGACCTTCCTGCCCTTCATCCTGGCCGGATCGGTCACGACGCTGACGTCGCTCGACTTCCTGGGATTCGGCCTGCCGGTCGGATCGCCATCTCTGGGCGAGCTGCTGCTGCAGGGCAAGAACAACCTCAACGCACCGTGGCTAGCCTTCACCGGCTTCTTCATCATCGCGCTGATGCTGTCCCTGCTCGTCTTCATCGGCGAGGCGGTGCGCGACGCCTTCAACCCGCGCAAGGTGATGGCATGACCCAGGCGCCGCTCCTCGAGGTCAAGAACCTGTCGGTGAACTTCGGCATCGGCGAGGACCCGGTGCGGGCGGTGCGCGGCGTCAGCTTCACGATCGACCGCGGCGAGACCGTGGCGCTGGTCGGCGAATCGGGATCGGGCAAGTCGGTGACGGCGCTGTCGGTGCTGCAGCTCCTGCCCTACCCCTCGGCCAGCCATCCAACGGGCAGCATCCGCTTCCAGGGCCACGAGCTGGTCGGCGCCTCGACGCGAGACCTCCTGCAGGTGCGCGGCAATCGCATCTCGATGATCTTTCAGGAGCCGATGACCTCGCTCAACCCGCTGCACACGATCGAGCAGCAGGTCAACGAGGTGCTGATCCTGCACAAGCGCCTGTCGCGCGAGGCGGCGCGCAAGCGCACGCTCGAGCTCCTCGAGCAGGTCGGCATCCCCGAAGCGGCCAAGCGGCTCGACGCCTATCCGCACCAGCTCTCCGGCGGCCAGCGCCAGCGCGTGATGATCGCCATGGCGCTCGCCAACGAGCCCGACCTGCTGATCGCAGACGAGCCCACGACGGCGCTCGACGTCACCATCCAGGCACAGATCCTGAAGCTGCTGAAGAACCTTCAGGCCACCTACGGCATGGCGCTGCTGTTCATCACCCACGACCTCGGCATCGTCCGCAAGGTCGCCGACCGGGTCTGCGTCATGACCCAGGGTCGCATCGTCGAGCAGGGCCCGGTCGCCCAGGTCTTCGACGATCCGCAGCACAGCTACACCCAGCATCTCCTGTCGGCCGAGCCCAAGGGCCGGCCGGCGCCGGCCGATCCGGCCGCCCCGGAGATCCTGCGGCTCGACGAGCTGAAGGTGCACTTCCCGATCAAGCGCGGCGTGCTGCGCCGGACGGTCGGCTACGTGAAGGCGGTCGATGGCGTCAGCATTGCGCTGCGCGAGGGCCATACGATCGGCCTGGTGGGAGAATCGGGCTCGGGCAAGACGACGCTCGGCCTCGCCCTCCTTCGTCTCGAACAGAGCCAGGGCGGCATCCGGTTCGACGGCCGCGACCTGCAGGCGCTCGGCCAGCGCGAGCTCCGGCCGCTCCGCCGCGAGATGCAGATCGTCTTCCAGGACCCGTTCAGCTCGCTCAGCCCCCGCATGTCGGTTGGCGAAATCGTGGGCGAGGGGCTGGAGGTCCACCGCATCGGCACCAAGGAAGAGCGCACCGCCCTGATCGACAAGGCGCTGCGCGAGGTCGGGCTCGATCCCGCCGCCCGCGACCGCTATCCGCACGAATTCTCCGGCGGCCAGCGCCAGCGTATCGCCATCGCCCGCGCCCTGGTGCTTAAGCCCCGGATGATCGTGCTCGACGAGCCGACCTCGGCCCTCGACATGAGCGTGCAGGCCCAGATCGTCGACCTGCTGCGCGACCTGCAGCAGCGCCACAAGCTGGCCTATCTGTTCATCAGCCACGACCTCAAGGTCGTCCGGGCGCTGGCCGACGAAGTCGTCGTGCTGCGCCACGGCAGGGTCGTGGAACGGGGCCCCGCGGGGCAGATCTTCGAGGCGCCGCAGGATCCCTATACGAGAGCCCTGATCGCTGCCGCCTTCAGCCTGGAGGCGGTCGGTGCGGACAGCCGGGTGGTAGCGACCTGACTTAATTTCATTCTGAAGGAAGGTTGACGCCGCTTGCGGCCCTCCCATCGCAAACTTTAGAGTCGTCCCCGAAAGGGAGGAGTTTCCATGGCCGGTCTTTGCCGTGGTCTGCTCGCCGCAGTCCTCGTCGTTCTCGCCCCTGCCGTCGCGGTCGCGCAATCGAAGAGCCTGACACTGGGTACCGCCTCAGTCGGCGGGACGTACTACGTGATCGGTGGCGCGATGGCGGATCTGCTGTCGAGCCGCGCCGGCCTGCAGGTGACGACGCAGCAGACGCAGGGCCCCAACCAGAACCTCATCATGATCGATGACGGCAAGATCCAGCTCGGCATGGTCACGATGGGTGTCGCGCTGCAGGCGCTGCAGGGCACCGCGCCATGGACCAAGGGCAAGAAGTACGAGAGCATCCGCGCCCTCTTCCCGATGTACGACACGCCCATGCAGTGCGTGTCGCTGAAGAAGTCGGGCATCGCGAGCTTCGCGCAGCTCGAGGGCAAGGCGGTCGGCACCGGCCCCAAGGCCGGCACGGCCGGCACCTATTTCCCGCTGATCTTCGATGCGCTGGGCATGAAGGCGACGTTCCGCAACGGCCAGAGCGGCGAGCTCGGCAACCAGCTCAAGGACGGGCTGATCGACGCCTTCTGCTTCGCCGCCGGCCTGCCGATCCCGATCTTCTCGGAGCTCGACGCCGACCAGCCGGTGGTGTTCTACACCTGGACGCCCGAGGAGATCGCAAAGATCCGCAAGGCGCTGCCGGAATTCTCCGAGTCGACGATCCCCAAGGGCACCTACAAGCAGCAGACCGCCGACCAGAAGACGGTCGGGCTGTACAATTTCTCGATCGCCAACAAGGACATGCCCGACGCCCAGGCGTACCTCATCACCAAGACGGTGCTGGAGAACAACGCCACGATGGTGAAGGCGCACGCTGCAGCGAAGGAAACGATCGCGGCCAACGCCACGCGCAACAATTTCCTGCCGTTCCATCCGGGCGCGGTGCGCTACTACAAGGAAAAGGGAATCAAGCTCGACCCGGCGACGATCCCGAAGTAAGAGAGGGAATGGCCGGCGCTATCGCCTACATCAGCCGCGATACCGACGGCGTCCTCTGGAACAAGGTTCTCGAATCGGGTCTCGGCCCGATCGATTTCCGTACCCTCGACAAGCTCGGCAACAAGGACGACATCGAGGTCGTGCTGGCGTGGAAGCCGCCGCGCGGCCTCATCGCCTCGTTCCCCAACGTGAAGCTGATCGTCTCGCTCGGCATGGGCGTCGACCATCTGCTGGCCGACGACCAGCTGCCGAAGGGCGTGCCGATCGTGCGCATCATGGACGACGGCCTCGTCGGCCAGATGAGCGAATACGCGATCTACTGGGCGCTCCGGCACCACAGGGACATCGACAAGTACGCCGCGAGCCAGCAGGCGAAGCGCTGGCAGGTCGAGGATTTCATCGACACGATCCACCGCCGCATCGGCGTGCTGGGGCTGGGCACGATCGGCCAGGACACGGCAAGCAAGTTCGCGATGCTGGGCTTCCCGACGATGGGCTGGAGCCGCACGGCCAAGACCGTGCCGGGCGTCGAGACGTTCCACGGGCCGGACGGGCTCGACCGGCTGCTGGCCAAGGCCGACATCCTGGTGAACGTGGTGCCGCTCACCCGCGACACGAAGGGGCTGCTCGACGCGACGCTGTTCGCCAAGCTGCCGAAGGGCGCCTACGTGATCAACATGGGCCGCGGCGGGCACGTGGTCGACGAGGCGCTGCTGGCCGCCCTCAACTCGGGCCATCTCGCCGGCGCGGCGCTCGACGTGTTCAACACCGAGCCGCTGCCGCAGAACCATCCCTACTGGACGCACCCCAAGGTGCAGGTGACGCCGCACATCGCAGGCGCCACCAACCCGCGCACCGCCTCGCCGGGCGTGATCGAGAACATCAAGCGGATCAGGAGCGGCCAGCCGCTGATCCACACGGTCGATCCGGTCAGCGGCTACTAGCCGAACACCATGAACAACCCCTGACACTCAGGGTCCGAACTTGTCCTCGATTGTCCGGAAGATGGCGCGCGCGGCCTGCGCCTCGCCGCCTTCGGGACGGCCCGGCCGGCTGGCATTGTTCCAGGCCATCATGTCGAAGTGGGCCCACGGCACGTCGTCGGGCACGAACTCCTTGAGATAGAGCGCGGCGGTGATCGAGCCGCCGAACGCACCGGCCGAGACGTTGTTGATGTCGGCCACCTTGCTGTCGAGCATGCGGCGGTAGCCGGCGAACAGCGGCATGCGCCACATCGGGTCGGTGACCTCGTGCCCAGCGGCGATCAGCGCCTCCGCGAGATCGTCGTCGTTGCAGAACAGCGCCGGAAGATCGGGCCCCAGCGCCACGCGCGCCGCGCCCGTCAGGGTCGCGCAATCGACCATCATCGCAGGCTTCTCCGAGGCGCCCTCGTGCAGCGCATCGCACAGGATCAGGCGGCCCTCGGCGTCGGTGTTGCCGATCTCGACGGTGATGCCCTTGCGCGTCGGCACCACGTCCATCGGCCGGAACGCGTTGCCCGAGACCGAGTTCTCGACGGCAGGAACGAGCACGCGCAGCCGCACCGGAAGCTTCGACGCCATCACCATCGAGGCCACGGCGAGCACGGTCGCGGCCCCACCCATGTCCTTCTTCATCATCAGCATGCCGGCCGCGGGCTTGAGGTCGAGGCCGCCGGTGTCGAAGCACACGCCCTTGCCGACCAGCGTCACCTTGGGATCGCGCTCGCTGCCCCAGGTGATGTCGATCAGCCGCGGCGCGCGCGTCGAGGCGCGGCCCACCGCATGCACCATCGGATAGTTCTGCTTCAGGAGATCGTCGCCCACGATCACCTTCACCTTCGCCTTGTACTTCTTGGCGAGGTCCTGCGCCGCCGCCGCGAGCTCGGCCGGGCCCATGTCGGCCGACGGCGTGGTGATGAGATCGCGCGCCATGGTGATGCCTTCGACGATCGCGACAGCACGCGCCTTGTCCGCACCGGCCGGCCACACGAAGCGCGCGCCCGGCTTGCTCTTCTTCGCCTTGTAGCGCTCGAACTTCCACGCACCCAAACCGATCGCGACGGCAACGTCGGTCATCGACACGGGCGCGGGATCACCCTCGATGCGCCATGTGCCCGGCGGCAGCTTCGACGACAGCGCGCCGAAATCCCAGAGCGTCGGCTTGTTCGGGATCACGAGCACCGCGCCGGCGGCCTTGCCGTCACGGCCGGGCAACACAGCGACATCGCCCGGCGATCCGGCGAGTCCCAGCGACTCGATCCAGCCGCGCCGCGCCGCGGACTGCGCCTTCAGCCAGGCACGCCACTTCGATGCCCCCACAAACTGCAGGGGGAGAGAAGAAGAGGAACGGTCGACGAACGGAAGCGACATCAGCAGGCTCGCAATGCAGAGGATAATCGTTAACATTGCCGTCCTAACTCCATGGCTGGCAAGGGAGGCCGTATGGCCGAGTTCACTCTGGTGATCGGCAACAAGAACTACTCGTCGTGGTCGCTGCGCGGCTGGCTGATGGCCAGGATCGCCGGGATCGAGTTCGACGAAGTGGTGATTCCGCTCGACCGGCCGGAAACCCAGGCTGCGATCCGCAAGCACTCGCCGTCGGGCCGCGTGCCGGTACTGCTGCACCGCGGGCTGGCTGTGTGGGAGTCGCTGGCCATCGCCGAGTACCTGAACGACATCAAGCCCGAGGCGGGCCTGTGGCCGACCGCGGCCGCGGCGCGCGCCCATGCCCGCTCGATCTCGACCGAGATGCACGCGGGTTTCATGGATTTGCGCGACGGCATGCCGATGAACATCCGCGCCTCGTTCCCCGGCAAGGGCATGACGCCGGGCGTCCGCGCCGACATCGAGCGCATCACCTCGATGTGGCGCGACACGCGCAAGCGCTTCTCGACGGCATTCGGCCAGGACGACGGTTTCCTGTTCGGCC